>NZ_LIRG01000118.1 GCF_001419695.1 Streptomyces prasinopilosus | reverse complement strand
CCCGGGCCGGGCCCGGGGAGCACTCCGCGGGTCCGCGTCCCCAGTGACCTCACCGTGCACGGGAGGCAGGACCATGGGCGACAAGGCGCACACACACCCCGGAGCCGCCGGAAGGGCGCGGGCGGCCGACCACCCCGCGGCCGTGCGGAACGTGGTGCTGGTCGGCCCCTCCGGATCGGGCAAGACGACCCTGGTGGAGGCCCTCGCGCTGACCGCGGGAGCCGTGAACCGGGCGGGCCGGGTGGAGGACGGCGGCACCGTCTCCGACTACGACGACATCGAGCACCGGCAGCAGCGCTCGGTACAGCTCTCCCTGGTGCCCGTCGAATGGGACGGCATCAAGATCAATCTGTTGGACACCCCCGGATACGCCGACTTCGTCGGTGAACTCAGGGCCGGTCTGCGAGCGGCGGACGCGGCCCTCTTCGTCGTGTCGGCCTCCGACGGGGTGGACGGCTCCACCCGCATGGTGTGGGACGAGTGCGCGGCCGTCGGCATGCCGCGGGCCATCGTCGTCACGCACCTGGAGGCGGCGCGCGCGGACTTCACCGAGATGACGCGCGTGTGCGCCCGGGCGTTCGGCGGGGACGACCCCGACGCCGTCCTGCCGCTGTACCTGCCGCTGCACGGTCCGGAGGGGCCCGACGGGCACGCGCCCGTGACGGGTCTGATCGGGCTGCTGACCCAGAAGCTGTTCGACTACTCCTCCGGGGAGCGCGAGGAGCACGAGCCCGACCCGGACCGGCTGCCGCTGATCGAGGAGGCCCGCAACCGGCTGATCGAGGGGATCATCGCGGAGAGCGAGGACGAGACCCTCATGGAGCGCTACCTCGGCGGTGAGCAGTGCGACGTCGAGACCCTGGTCGGGGATCTGGAGAAGGCCGTCGCACGGGGTGCGTTCTTCCCCGTCCTGGCCGCCGCCCCCGCCGCCGAGGGCGCCCGCCAGGGCCTCGGCACGGTCGAGCTCCTGGGGCTGGTCACCGCCGGCTTCCCGTCCCCGCCGGAACACGACGCACCGCGGGTGACCACCGTCGACGGCGCGCCGCGCGAGCTGGGCCCGTGCGACCCCGGCGCCCCGCTGGTCGCGGAGGTCGTCAAGACGTCGTCCGACCCGTACGTCGGCCGGCTCTCGCTGGTCCGGCTGTTCTCCGGCACCCTGCGCGCCGACCAGACGGTGCACGTCTCGGGGCACGGGCTGGCCGACCGGGGCCACGAGGACCACGACGTCGACGAACGGATCGGCGCCCTGTCCACACCGTTCGGCAAGCAGCAGCGCCCGGTCTCCCACGTCATCGCGGGCGATCTCGCGTGCGTGGCGAAGCTGGGCCGGGCGGAGACCGGGGACACCCTGTCCGCCAAGGACGACCCCCTGCTGGTGGAACCCTGGGAGATGCCCGACCCGCTGTTGCCCCTGGCCATCCAGGCGCACAGCAAACCGGACGAGGACAAGCTCTCGCAGGGACTGGCCCGCCTCGTCGCGGAGGACCCCACCATGCGCCTGGAGCACAACCAGGACACCCACCAGGTGGTCCTGTGGTGTCTGGGCGAGGCCCACGCGGACGTGGCCCTGGAGCGCCTGCGCAGCCGGTACGGCGTCCAGGTGGACGTCGTGGCCCACCGGGTGCCCCTGCGCGAGACGTTCGCCGGCAGGGCTTCCGGCCGCGGCCGGCACGTCAAGCAGTCCGGCGGGCACGGGCAGTTCGCCATCTGCGAGATCGACGTGGAGCCGCTGCCGGGCGGTTCGGGCATCGAGTTCGTGGACCGGGTCGTCGGCGGCGCGGTGCCGCGGCAGTTCATCCCGTCCGTCGAGAAGGGCGTACGGGCCCAGGCCGCCAAGGGAGTCGCGGCGGGCCATCCGCTGATCGACGTGCGGGTGACGCTGAGGGACGGCAAGGCGCACTCGGTGGACTCCTCCGACGCGGCCTTCCAGACGGCCGGCGCGCTGGCGCTGAGGGAGGCGGCCGCGGACGCGCGGATCAACCTCCTGGAGCCGGTGGCCGAGGTGAGCGTGCTGGTCGGGGACGACTACGTGGGCCCGGTGATGAGCGATCTGTCCGGCCGGCGCGGCCGGGTGCTCGGCACCGAGCAGTCGGCGGGCGGCCGCACCCTGGTCAGGGCCGAGGTCCCGGAGATCGAGATCGGCCGGTACAGCGTCGATCTGCGGGCCCTCTCGCACGGCACCGCGCGCTTCAGCCGCCGGTACGTGCGGCACGAGCCGATGCCGGCGCAGGTCGCCGAACGGGTCCGGGAGGAGGCACTCAGCGCCTGACGGCGGGCGGGGCACACGCCTCCTCCTCACCGGCACGGCCCGGGCACCACCGCACACCACCGCGCACCGGCATGCGCCCCCATGCGCCCGCGCACGCGCCCGGAGGAGACGGAACGCCCTCCGAGGAGCCTCACTTCGCGCCGGTGGGCGGCTTTCGGCCGTCCACCGGCGGACGCGGTCGGCTGCGGATACCCTGAGGTCCAGTTCAACAGGTGTGCGGAGCAAGGAAGTCGGGAAGGCCGCAAGACGACAGTCGCGGCGATCGGGGGCGGGAATGGCCGTTGAGGGCGGTTACGCGGAGTTCTTCGGTCCACAGGTGCCGAGCACCGGTGACGACGGGCAGACCCCGACGTTCGCGCTGGCCTCGGCCGCCTACCGGGACAACGAGGCCGACGAGATCCTCAAGGCCGACAGCGAGTGGCACAAGTCGTCCGTCAGCAAACCCCGGATCGCGCTGTTCCGGCCGAATCTGGGCGAGGCGTTCTCCCGGGCGGTCATCGACCGGATGCTGGGCGCCGGGCGGGCTCCGCTCATCCAGTCCTTCGGCACCCAGCCGCAGGTGGTCGTGGAGCACAGCCTCGCGGCCCACCGCATCCGCAGGGAGCGGGACAACCGGCTCAGCGCCGTGATGGTGCTGTGCGGTGTGCTGTTCCTGCCCGGACTGCTGGTCTGGCTGCTGGTCTTCCAGATCCGCACCACCATCGCCGGGCGCGAGGACAAGCGGGCCGGCGTGCTCGCCACCACGCTGCTGGTCGCGATGGGACTCCTCGCCGTGGTCTTCCTGCTCCGGATGCCGTTCGACGGGTTCTGGGGCTGGTACGCGCGCGCCTGTGTCGTCGCCCCGGTGATCGGCTGGTTCTGGGCCAAGCGGATCTGCGAGCGCACGGCGCACGACCTCCGGGAGCGCTGGAGCGGCCTCCTCTCCGGCGGCAGCGTCGGGGCCAAGGTGCCCGAGGCGGTGCCGAGCAGCCCCGGCGAGACGGCCGCCGAGGAACTGCGGCAGTCGCTGGCCCGGCTCAGCGCCGAGCAGCAGTCCAACTCCGTGTTCTACGCCGGACCCAAGGGGATACTCGGCATGGGCACGCGCTGGGGCAGCTGGCAGCTCGCCGAGGAGCTGGTCCCGGCCGACCCGGACCGGGAGATCAACCCGTTCCGCAGCTGGGACGTCATCAAGGCCGTGCACGACCGGCTGCGCATGCTGGAGCGCGGCCCGCTGCACACCGGTGGCTTCCCCAAGCCGACGGTGCGGCACTGGATCGTCACCCCGATCGGGGAGAACGCGGGAGCGGTGTCCCGGCCCGAGGGCACCGACGTCGAGGCGTACCAGATCAAGCCGCACGCCATACAGGAGATCTGCAACAACCAGCAGTTCGGCGCGGGCGACCGGCACTACCTGGGCGTGCAGTGGACCCTGTGGGACGGCCAGCTGGTCATCACCATGCTGATCACGGTGACGGTGCTGCACGAGACGCTGCGCATCGAGGTCACCGGACACGCCCTGGGCCCGGTGCACCCCCTGTTCACGAGCAAGCCGGCGGCCAAGGAGAAGAGCGTCCAGAAGTCGGTCAGGTTCTGGGAGACCCGGACGGTGAAGCTGCCGCTGGTCGACACCGACGAGGTGGTGCGCCTGGCCGCCCGTGCGCCGCTGACCTGGTATCCGCCGCTGCTCTACTGGCTGGGCGGCAAGCTCTCGCTGCCCGAGCCCTTCGGGCTGCGGCACGCCTGGGCGGACAAGCCGTGGCGGCACCGCTTCATGGCCGACGACGCGCTGCGCGCGGCCACCCCGGTCCTCCGGGCGGTGCACTCGGCGGCGATCAAGGTGCTGAAGGAGAACGGCGTGGACACGGAGAAGTTCGGCGCCCGCTCGGCGGGCCTGAGCGGTGCCATCCAGGAGGCGGCGCCCAAGAAGGCCGACGTGTACGACGCGTAGGCCTCCGGCCGCGGGCGGGACGGTCGCCGGGGCTGTCGTCCCGCCCGTCGCCGAGCGGGCGGGTCACGCCGTGGGCCAGGCCTCCGCGAGCATCTTGCGGGTGTCGCCCAGCAGCTGCGGCAGCACCTTCGTGTGGCCGACCACGGGAAGGAAGTTGGTGTCGCCGCCCCAGCGGGGCACGACGTGCTGGTGCAGGTGGGCGGCGATGCCGGCACCCGCGACGGTGCCCTGGTTCATGCCGATGTTGAAGCCGTGTGCGCCGGAGGCGGTGCGCAGGGCGCTCATCGCCTGCTTGGTGAACTCGGCGAGTTCCGCCGTCTCCTGCGCCGTGAGGTCCGTGTAGTCGGCGACGTGGCGGTACGGCACCGTCATCAGGTGACCGCCCGTGTAGGGGTACAGGTTGAGCACGGCGTAGACCAGTTCACCGCGCCGGAGGATCAGCCCGTCCTCGTCGGACTTGCCCGGGATGGAGCAGAAGGGACAGCCGTCGTCGGCCCCCGGGCCGCTCGGCTTGTTCTCGCCCTGGATGTAGGCCATCCGGTGGGGCGTCCACAGACGCTGGAACGCGTCCTGCGTGCCCACTCCGATCTGCTGCTCCGGCTCACTCGTCATACGTGCAGCATATGGCTTCGCCGTGGGGGGACGGCAAAGGCCCCCGGGGGAAGTTCCCGGGGGCCGATCCCCGCGCGGACGGGGAGCAACGGCACCTTCGCGTGTCCGGTGACCGGTGCGAACGGACCGTCCCCGCGTCGGCGGGGAGCACGTCAGACCTGGGCCCGGCGCTCCACCACGTCAACGATCTCGGCGATCGCTTCGTCACGGGAGATGCCGTTCTTCTGCGATCCGTCGCGGTAGCGGAACGACACCGTGCCCGCGTTCATGTCGTCGTCGCCGACGATCACCATGAACGGCACCTTCTGCTTCTGGGCGTTCCTGATCTTCTTCTGCATGCGGTCCGAGGAGGAGTCCACCTCGACCCGCAGGCCCTGCTTCTTCGCGTCCGCGGCGAACTTCTCCAGGTACTCCACGTGGGCGTCGCCCACCGGGATGCCCACCGCCTGCACCGGCGCCAGCCACGCCGGGAAGGCGCCCGCGTAGTGCTCCAGCATCACCGCGAAGAACCGCTCGATCGAGCCGAACAGCGCGCGGTGGATCATGACCGGGCGGGCCTTGGAACCGTCCGCGGCCGTGTACTCCAGGTCGAAGCGCTCCGGCAGGTTGAAGTCGAGCTGGATGGTCGACATCTGCCAGGTGCGGCCGATCGCGTCGCGGGTCTGGACGGAGATCTTCGGGCCGTAGAAGGCGGCGCCGCCCGGGTCCGGGACCAGGGGCAGGCCCTGCTTCTCGGCGACCTGGCGCAGCGTCTCGGTGGCCTCCTCCCACGCCTCGTCGGTGCCGACGAACTTCTCCGGGTCCTTGGTGGACAGCTCCAGGTAGAAGTCGGTCAGACCGTAGTCGCGCAGCAGGCCGAGCACGAAGGTGAGCGTCTTGTCGAGCTCCTCCGCCATCTGCTCGCGGGTGCAGTAGATGTGCGCGTCGTCCTGGGTGAAGCCGCGGGCGCGGGTCAGGCCGTGCACGACGCCCGACTTCTCGTAGCGGTAGACCGTGCCGAACTCGAAGAGCCTCAAGGGCAGTTCACGGTACGACCGGCCGCGCGCGTCGAAGATCAGGTTGTGCATCGGGCAGTTCATGGGCTTGAGGTAGTAGTCCACGCCCTCGTCGAGCTGCATGGGCGGGTACATGCCGTCGGCGTACCAGTCCAGGTGGCCCGAGGTCTCGAAGAGCTTCCCCTTCGTCGCGTGCGGGGTGTAGACGAACTCGTACTCGGCCTCCTCGTGCTTGCGCCGCGAGTAGTCCTCCATGACCCGGCGGATGATGCCGCCCTTGGGGTGGAAGACGGCGAGGCCGGAGCCGATCTGCTCCGGAACGGAGAACAGGTCCAGCTCGGAGCCGAGCTTGCGGTGGTCGCGCTTCTCGGCCTCGGCGAGGAACTCCAGGTGCGCCTTCAGCTCGTCCTTGGACGGCCAGGCGGTGCCGTAGATGCGCTGGAGCATCGGGTTCTTCTCGCTGCCGCGCCAGTAGGCGGCGGCGTTGCGCATCAGCTTGAACGCCGGGATGTTCCGGGTGGTCGGCAGGTGCGGGCCGCGGCAGAGGTCCCGCCAGCACAGCTCGCCCGTCTTGGCGTCGAGGTTGTCGTAGATCGTCAGCTCGCCGGCGCCGACCTCGACGTCCGCGCCGTCGTCGTGCGACGCGGCGCCCTTGAGGCCGATCAGCTCGAGCTTGTACGGCTCGCCGGCGAGTTCCTCGCGGGCGGCGTCGTCGGTCACCACGCGGCGCGAGAAGCGCTGGCCGCGCTTCTGGATCTCCTGCATGCGCTTCTCGACGGCCTTGAGGTCCTCGGGCGTGAACGGCCTCTCGACGTCGAAGTCGTAGTAGAAGCCGTCCTTGACCGGCGGGCCGATGCCCAGCTTGGCCTCGGGGAACAGCTCCTGCACGGCCTGGGCCATGACGTGCGCGGTGGAGTGGCGCAGGATGTCGAGACCGTCCGGGGAGGAGATCTCGACGGCCTCGACGGTGTCGCCGTCCGCGACCTCGTGGGCGAGGTCCCTGAGCTCACCGGACACACGCGCGGCGATGACCGAGCGCTCGCCCGCGAAGAGCTCGGCGGCCGTGGTGCCCGTCGTCACCACGCGTTCTTCCCGCTCGGAATCGCGTTGGATGATCACACGGACGTCTGACACCGGTCTCTCCTGACTGAAGGCTGGGCCGCGGCGCCATACCTGAGCGCACGCATGGGTGCGATCGTACCGACCCGGACCGGTGCGGGTCGAAATCATTGCCGCGGCCGTACGCGCCGCCACCGGCGCCCGGGTCCCCCGTCCCGTCCCGGTGGCCGCCGCCGACGGCACGGGATTCCTCCGGGCGCGCGGGCGGCCCCGGACGTGAAGAAGCCGGTCCGCCTGGGGCGGACCGGCTTTCCCGGTGGGCGATACTGGGTTCGAACCAGTGACCTCTTCGGTGTGAACGAAGCGCTCTCCCACTGAGCTAATCGCCCGGGAACGGACTGAACGATACAGGGCCGGGCGGGCTTGGTTCAAACCGCTCGGAGGTGCGCGGCCAGCCCGCGCCGGCCGGAGCGCATCATCAGGGTGTGGTTCGCGTGGAAGAGGGGACGCGCGGGCAGGGCGAGGCGGCGCAGCAGGGGTCTGCGGACGTCGGTCTCCTGGTCGTAGCGGGCGAGCGCGGTGCCGGGGCCGGCGGGGGTGACGGTCCAGCGGGCCCAGCCGTCGAGGTCCCCGGACAGGCGCACTTCGAGCACTCCGGCCGAGGGGTCGCGCCGTGTCTCCCGCAAGGTCGTCGTCAGGCTGTAGGGCAGGACGGAGCGGATCCGGACGGTACCGGCGCCGGCGTCGAGCCGGGTGACCTCACGGACCTGCGGCCACCAGCGGGGATAGCCCTCGATCCGTTCCAGGGCGCGGTACACCGGCCCGGCGGGCGCGGGCAGGCTCCACAGGCTGCGGAAGCGGTAGTGGTTCCGGTCCATGGGAGGAGTGTGCCCGCCCGTGCCCGCCGTACGGCTCGCTACGGCATCCGGTCCCCCAGCAGGGCGAGGTTCTCGATGGCGGCGAGACCGTAGAGCGCGGTGTCGTTGGTGGACACCCAGGTGGCCTCGCTGCCGGCGACCAGGGCGGTCGGTCCGGTCACCTTCTCGGTCCTCCAGGGTGCCGATTCCCTGTAGCCGTCGGAGCCGTAGAACTTCTCCCAGGCCCTCCTGGCCAGTTCCTCGTCACCGGTCTGCACGGCGGCGTAGGCGTCGAGGCGGGAGTGGCCCTGGAAGAGGATGAGGCTGCCGAAGTCCGAGCCGTAACGGGCCGCCTGCTCCGCCTTGGTTGCGTTGAAGTAGCGGCAGTAGTCGTAGTACGCCTCGTTGAAGGCAGGCATGTCGACCAGGTCGATGAGTTCGGCGCACAGTTCGTTCAGGCCGAAGACGGCCGACAGGTGGGAGACGCCGACCACGGGTTCCTCGGCGATCGCGAACCTCCCGGTGTCCAGGTCGTACAGGCCGGTGCCCTGGACGAATCCGTTGGGCTGGGCCGCGATGGTCTCCATGGTCGACAGGACGCGCGCCTTCGCCTTCTCCCACTTCGGGCCCCGGCGTTCCCACTCGGTGAGCCAGGCCGAGACCAGGCCGCTCCAGTCGGTGCCGAAGCCGACGGACAGGGCGTGCCGGTCGGGGGTGTACGGCTCGGTGCGGATCTTGCGGAGGGGGTCGAGGACGAGGAAGGTCTCGTCGGAGTCGACGTGGGCGTGCATGAGGTCGCCGACGCGTTCGTCGGCGGTGAGGAAGTAGTAGTAGCGGCGGTAGGTGGTGTTGGCGATGCGCTGCTGCTTGGCGCTGTCGGCGAAGTGCTGGACGCCGTGCCGGGTGCCCAGGCCGGCCCACTTGCCCAGGTGGTAGACGTCGACCTCGCCGGTGTGCCGGGTCATCGCCTCGGCGAAGCGGAAGATGTCGGCGCGGCCGGAGCGCAGGTAGGCGTACCAGAGCCAGAGGTCGGGCGAGAGTTCGGAGTTGTCCCAGGCGTAGCCGCCGACGTCGTAGCGCCACTGGTGGCGGGCGGTGTCGTAGGTGTGCATGATGTCGCCGTAGTCCCAGAAGCCGTACCAGCGGCGCTGCTCCACCTGGTCCTTGTAGTAGGTGAAGAGGAAGTCGAGGTGGTCCTCGATCCTCGCCTTGGCCGGGGTGGAGCGGTCGGGTGCGGCGAACAGGCCCCTGCCGAAGACCCCGGCGCCGATCAGCTGCCCGGGCGGGGCGGCGAGCTGCGGCAGGACGCGGACGGCCTCGACCTGCCGGGCGAGTTCCTCGGCGCTCGGGGTCGATCCGTTGGCCCAGAAGAGGAGTTCGGAGGTGCGGGCGATGCCGTGGGGGGTGCCGAACCCGGGTTCGTAGTCCTCGTAGGTGATGTTGAGGCCCTCGAGCTGTTCGGGGAAGGTGTCCTGGCCCATGCCGTCGTGGTAGAAGCGCAGGTCCATGGGTTGCGCCTCGGGCGACCAGAGCCAGAGGGTGACCTCGGCCGCGTCGGTGTGGGCGTCGCGGATGTCGAGCTGGGCGGGGTGCTTCTCCCAGAAGTCGCGCAGGCCGAAGGAGAGTCCGCCGCCGGCGCCGCCGACGTAGCCGAAGCCGGAGGCGCGCCGTCCGCCGCCGGCGCCGATCCAGCCGTAGCCCTTCCTGGTGCGCTTGCGCAGGGTGAAGCCGTCGGCGGAGAGCTGGGAGAGGGTGTAGTCGCCCCACTCGGGGATGTACTGCAGGCGGGTGGTGACCCGCTGGTCCCAGGTGGCGGGGTCGGGCAGCTTCTCGCCCGCGAACTGGGCGGCCTGCACGGCGGCCCCCGGGTCGCGGCGCAGTCCGGTGATGCCCTTGACGGCCTCGCGCAGCAGTCCCGTGCCCTCGCCGCCGATGCGGATGTGCCGGTCGTAGGACTCGTCGCGCAGGGGGACGGTGAAGCGGACGCCGAGGCCGCGGACGAAGTCGCCGCCCGCCCTGCCGGGTTCCTGCTTCCCGTCGTAGGTGACGGTGTGCACCATGCGGAAGGAGTCGGCGCCCGCGTAGAAGTAGAGGCGCAGGGAGAAGGGCAGCAGGCCGCGGCGGCCCTTGCGGTGCGTGCCGTCGACCCGGACGACGGCGCGGACCGGTCCCGTCTGTTCGACGGTGACCTCGTCGACGGTGCCGTCGAAGCGCTCGGTCCTGACGGTGGCCTGGTCGCCGTCCTCGTACTCGGGCTGGCGCAGCAGGACGAGGCGGCCGTTCCTGGCGATCTCCGTCGAGCCGCGGGTGACGGACTCGACGAGGGTGGCGCCGGACTGGGCGATCCTCGCGGTGATGACGCCGGTCGAGACGTCGATGGTGCCGCCGCGCCGGTCGACGGTGACCTTCTTCCGCGGTGCCGCGGCGGTGCCGGTGGTCAGGGTGAGTTTGCCGGTGCCGGAACTCACCGCGTGCGCGGTCCACTTCAGGGAGCCGTCCGGCCAGTGGGCGAGCGGCCAGGACTGTACGGGTACGGCCCTGCCGTCGGCGTCGGTCAGGGCGAAGGTCTGGTCGTCGCGGTGGACTCCCTTGGGCCAGGGCACGCCGACGGTGGATCCGGGTGCCGCGCCGAGGCCGCCGTCCTCGAGCCAGTCCAGGGTCACGGGGCCGTCGCCGGAGCTCCCGGCGCCCGGTGCGGCGGTGGCGTCGCGGCTGCCGAGGGCCCGGCTGAACTGGGCGGCGGCGCCTGCGACGGCGGCCGCTTTCAGGAGGGACCTGCGGGGGATGGGGGACATGGCCTTTCCTTTCCGTGCGGGAGGCAAGGGGATGTCAAGGGCATGACAGGCAAGGGCGCGGCGCCGGGGCGCCGGCCCGGTGGCGCCGGCCCCGGCGCGGGGCCTCGCCCGTCAGCGGTGGCGGTGGCGCTCCTCCACGGCGACGGCCGCCGCCGCGACCGCGCCCAGGACGGGCAGGGCGAGCGGTGCGCTGAACCAGGCGGAGCAGACCACCACGGCCAGCCCGCCGACGAGCAGGAAGGATCCGGCGGGATCGAGCGCGGTGCGGCGGGCGGCCCCCGTGAGCAACGTCCGCCAGGAGTCGCCGGGCCGCCAGACGGCCGCCGCGCGCAGCCCGGCGACGGCCGCCGCGATCAGGGCGAGCACGCCGACGGCGCCCACGAGCTCACCGCCCGGCAGTCCGGCCCGTACGGCCAGCACGTCCACCCGGACCACGGCGAGGGCGGCCCATCCGGCGAGTCCGACGAGCCACCCGCCGCGCAGCGCCGACCGGAAGTCGGCCGCGAACTCCCGCAGGCCGCCCCGCTCGTGGGAGAGGTGGCGCCCGAGGTGGCGGGAACCGGCCGCGAACGCCGCGGGGTAGGTGACCAGCGGCAGTGAGGCCAGCGCGATCCACACCCCGGTGAGCAGGCACTCCGCGAACAGGGCGAACTTCCCGGCGCGCGGCGACCCGCCGCGTGCGGCCCGGGTCCCGGCGTGCGCCTCGGTCATGATCGGTTCACCTCAGCCCTTCAGACCGGACGTGGCCATGCCGTCGATGAGGTGGCGCTGGAAGGCCAGGAAGAAGGCCAGCACCGGCAGCAGGGCGACCAGGGACATGGCGATCATGCCGCCGTAGTTCGCGATCCCCTCCTGGTCGACGAACATCTTCAGACCGAGCGAGACGGTGTACTTGCCGGGCTCGTTGAGGTAGATCAGCGGCCCCATGAAGTCGTTCCAGACGTTGATGAAGGTGAAGATGGCGCTGGTGATCAGGGCCGGCCGGCACAGCGGGAGCACGATCGACCAGTAGATGCGCGGGTGCCCGCAGCCGTCGAGACGCGCCGCCTCGTCGAGTTCCCTGGGCAGGCTGCGCATGAACTGCACCATCAGGAAGACGAAGAACGCCTCCGTGGCCAGGTACTTCCCCAGCAGGAGCGGGGTGTACGTGTTGATCATGTCCATGTTGCGGAAGAGCACGTACTGCGGGATGAGCAGCACGTGGTACGGCAGCAGCAGGGTCCCGATCATCAGGGTGAAGAGCAGGTCGCGGCCGGTGAACCTGATCTTCGCGAAGGCGTAGGCGGTCAGTGAGCAGGACACCAGGATCCCGATCACCGAGCCGACGGCGAGGAGGAGCGAGTTGAGGAAGAACGTGGAGATCTGGATGTCCGCGATGCCGTCGGCGAGGCTCGTGTAGTTGGCGGTGGTCGGATCCGCCGGGAAGAGGTCCAGGCTGCCGACGATGTCCTCGCTGTCCTTGAAGGACCCGCCGATGACCCAGGCCACCGGGTAGAGGATCACCGTGAGGATCGCCAGCGACCCGATGTGCCAGGCGAGCGAGCTGGGCAGACGGCGCCGCAGGGCCCCCGTACGCGTGGACCGGGCCGGTGTGACGTCGGCGGCCGGCGGGGGTGTCCCCCGGCCGGGCGATGTCGAGGGACCGGGGGAACTCATCGGCCGCCCTCCTCGTAGTGCACCCAGCGCTTCTGGGACCAGAAGAGCACCGCGGTGACCAGGGCGACCGCGACCAGCAGCATCCACGCCATCGCGGAGGCCAGGCCCATCCGGCTGTTCTCGAAGCCCTGGACGTACAGATAACAGGTGTAGACCATGGTTCCGTCCGCGGGACCGCAGGCGTTGCCTCCGGCACCCCCGCCGACGATGTAGGCGGAGCTGAAGATCTGGAAGGAGTGGATGGTCTCCAGCAGCACGTTGAAGAAGAGGACCGGCGAGATCATCGGCAGGGTGATGTTCCAGAACTGCCGGACCCTGCCCGCTCCGTCGACGTCCGCCGCCTCGTACAGCTCGCGCGGCACCTGTTTCAGGCCGGCCAGGAAGATGACCATGGGAGCGCCGAACTGCCAGACGGTGAGCGCCACCAGGCTGTAGATGATCAGGTCCGGGTCACCGGTCCAGCCGCCGGCGCCGATGCCGAAGATCTTCTGCGTGCGGTCGACGATCGCGTCGTCGGAGAAGATCGCCTTCCACACGATGGCGACGGAGACGCTCGCCCCGATCAGCGACGGCGCGTAGAAGGCGGCCCGGTAGAAGGCCTGTCCGCGCCGCTTCTGGGCCAGCAGCAGCGCCACTGCAAGCGCCGCGACGAGCTTGATCGGCGTGCCCACGACCACGTACCAGAGCGTGACCCGCACCGAGTGGCGCCAGCGCGGGTCGGCGAACATCTCGGAGAAGTTGTCCAGGCCGATCCACCGGGGGGCGTCGAAGAGGTTGTAGTCGGTGAACGCGAAGTAGAGCGAGGCGGTCATCGGGCCCGCCGTCAGCAGCAGGAACCCGGCGATCCAGGGGGACATGAAGAGGTAGCCGGCCAGGTTCTCCCGGTGGCCCCGCCGTTTCGGGGCGACGGGGTGCGGGGAGGCCACCGGGCCGTGCCGCGGCCCGGAGTCCCGGACCGGGCCCTGCGTCGCGGGGGCGTGTGTCACGGCGCTTCCCATCAGCCGGCGAGAGCCGTCTTCGACTCGGTGAAGAACTGCTTGACGGCGTCCGCCACGGAGCGCTTGCCCAGGCCCAGTTCCTCGGCGATGCGCAGGAACGCGGCCTCGCAGACGTCGGCGCCGTTCGGGTGCGGGGTGATGGGCTCCAGGACGCCCGACTCGACGAGGGACTCCTCGTAGGCCGCGATCGCCCTGTTGACCGGATCGGTCGGCCGGTACGCGTCGAACTGGGCCTGCGTGGTGGGCACGCCCCGGTCGTACCCCATGATCTCGGCGACCTCGGGATCGTGCACCATGAAGTCGATGAACCGGGCGACCTCCTCGGGGTGCCGGGTGCGCCTGGAGGCGCTGAGCATCAGGGAACCGAGGTACTGGCCGGTCTTCCTGCCGTCCGTGGTCGGGATGGGGGCGAGGCCGTACTCGCTCTTGCCCTCGGAGGTGTAGCGGACGGTGAAGTTGTCCCAGGTGAACTCGCTTCCGGCGAGTTCGGCGGAGAGCGCCGACTTGGGCTTGATCTGGGCGACCTTCTTCGGGTCGGCGAACAGGCCGGTCCTGACCCCCTTCTCCGCCTTGGTCCACCACCGGGTCAGGTCCGCCTCGGTGAAGCCCAGCCCCTCCTCGGTGAAGAACGCCTTGCCGTTCTGCCTCAGGTACAGGTCGTAGAGGTACATGACGCCGTACATGCCGCTGTCCCCGGCCCGGCCCGTCCTGTCGCGGATCCTCGTCATCGCCTCGTCGAAGTCGTCCCAGGTCCAGCCCTGCTCCGGCGTGACGCCGGCCCGGGTGTAGACGGGCTTGTCGATCACCAGGGCCAGCGAGTTCGACCCCACGGGCACGCCGAGGAGCTTGCCGCCGACCTCGCCGAACGTCTCCAGGCCCGCCCGGAAGCCCTCCATGGAGAGGTTGCCGGCCTTCACCTGCCCGTTGAGGTCGAGCAGCACGTTCTTCGCGTCGTATTTGCGGAGGAATCCGATGGCGTTCTGGAACACGTCCGGCGGATTCCCGCCGGACGCCTGCGTGTGGAACTTCTTCCAGAAGTCGGGGTACGGCTGGAAGTCGGTCTTGATCTTGATTTTCGGGTGCTTCCTCTCGAAGAGCGCGATGGTCTTGTTGATGCGCTCGGCCCGGTCCTCGGCACCCCACCAGGAATAACGGAGCGTCACGGTCCCGTCGCTCGAACCGCTTCCGCCGCCGCACGCGGTGGCCGTGGCACCCAGCCCCGCGACGGCCAGCGAGGCCCCCGCCGCCTTGAGGACCGTCC
>NZ_LIRG01000117.1 GCF_001419695.1 Streptomyces prasinopilosus | reverse complement strand
CGTCCGCCCGGGCGGACGGCTCCGGCACGCGCGCGTAGGCGTCGGGGCGGTGCAGCCGGGCGGCACGGCCGAAGGGCGAGACGATCCAGTCGGCGCGGCCGATCACCCTGCTCACCGGGACCATGCCGCCGCCGGGCGAACCGAGCCGGTCGCGGGAGTCGCTGGAGGAGCCGCGGTGGTCGCCGAGGACGAACAGGCGCTGCTCGGGGACGACCACGTCGAAGGGCACCGCGGAGGCGCTCTCGCCGGGGAACAGGAAACCCGACTCGTCGACCGTCCGGCCGTTCACCCGGATCCTCCCGTCCTTGTCGCAGCAGACCACGCGGTCCCCGCCCACGCCGACGACGCGTTTGATGTAGTCGGCGTTCCCGAAATACCCGGAGCCGTCGAACACCACCACGTCCCCGCGCTGCGGTCCGGCACCGAAACGGTATGCCAACTTGAGTACGAGAACACGGTCCCCGGTCCTCAACGCGGGCTCCATCGACCCGCTGGGGATCTGGAACGGCCGGGCCACGAAGGTGCTGAGCACCGTCAGGAGCAGCAGCACGAAGAGCAGGGCCGCGATGGCCCGGCCCCCGGGAAGCCGTCCCGCGAGGCGTCCCGCCAACGCGGAACGCGACCGCTCCTCCGGGCCCGGGCCCCCCGAGGTGTCCTCGGGTCCGGCCGGGTGGGAGGAGCGGTCGCGCTCCGTCGACTGTGCTTCGGTGTCCATCGAGGCCAGATGTTATCCGGCCCCGGGAAGCGCTCAGCTCTCGCGCTTCTCCTTGATCTTCGCCGCCTTGCCGCGCAGCTCGCGCAGGTAGTACAGCTTGGCGCGGCGGACGTCGCCCTTGGTGACGACCTCGATCTTCTCGACGATCGGGGTGTGCACCGGGAAGGTGCGCTCGACGCCGACGGAGAAGGAGACCTTGCGGACCGTGAAGGTCTCGCGCACGCCGGCACCCTGACGGCGGATCACGACGCCCTTGAACTGCTGCACACGGGAGCGGTTGCCCTCGATGACGCGCACGTGGACGTTGACGGTGTCGCCGGGGCGGAAGTTCGGCAGGTCGCTGCGCAGCGACGCGGAGTCGACGGAGTCGAGCAGGTGAGACATTTCGTCTGCTTTCTTCGCTGATGCCGCAGGTCATCAACGGCAATAGGGTTTCGGATCGGGGTGTGCGGTCCGGAGCGGGCGTCGTGTCCCCCTGCGGCAGGGGCGCACGCCGGACGACGCACGACAGCGGCCTATTGTTCCACGGCGCCGGTCCTGCGCCAAAATCGGCCGTACGGCGCCCCGGCCGGGTCCGGCTCCCAGCCCAGGATGGAGAGCATCTCGCGGTCCTTCTTGTCGAAGGCCCCGGGGTCGCAGCGCTCGATGAGGTCGGGCCGGCTGGCCGTGGTGCGCCTCAGCGCCTCGTCGCGCCGCCAGCGGGCGATCTTCCCGTGGTGGCCGCTGAGCAGCACCTCGGGAACGCCCCGGCCGCGCCAGACGGGCGGCTTGGTGTGCACGGGGCCTTCCAGGAGGCCGGCCATGGCGCCCGGGGCGAAGGAGTCGTCCCGGTGGGACTCGGCGTTGCCCAGGACGCCGGGCAGCAGCCGGGCCACGGCCTCGGTGACGACGAGGACGGCCGCCTCGCCGCCGGCCAGGACGTAGTCGCCGATGGAGACCTCGTACACCGGCATGCGGGTCGCGTACTCGTCGACGACGCGCCGGTCGATGCCCTCGTAGCGGGCCGGGGTGAAGACCAGCCAGGGGCGTTCGGAGAGGTGGACGGCGAGGTCCTGGGTGAAGGGGCGGCCGCTGGGGGTGGGGACCACCAGGGCGGGCGCGTGCGCACCGGCCTCGTAGCCGTCCGCCAGGATCTCGTCGAGCGCCTCGCCCCAGGGCTCGGTCTTCATGACCATGCCGGGGCCGCCGCCGTACGGGGTGTCGTCGACGGTGTTGTGCCGGTCGTGGGTCCAGGAGCGGAGGTCGTGCACCCGGACGTCCAGCTGTCCGCGTGCGCGCGCCTTGCCGACCAGGGAGACGTTCAGCGGTTCGAGGTACTCGGGGAAGATGGTGACGACGTCGAGCCGCATCAGGCCTCGTCCCGCGGGGCGGTGGTCCCGTCCGCCGGGGCGGCGATCTCGGCCCGGTCGTCGATGAGGCCCGGCGGCGGGTCGATGACCGCGCGCTGCTCCCCGAGGTCGATCTCGGTGACGATCTGCTCCACGAACGGCACGAGCACCTCGCCGCCGTCGGGCCGCTCCACCACGAAGAGGTCCTGCGTCGGCAGGTGGGCGATCTCGGTGATCCGGCCCACCGGCTGCCCGTCCCGGGTGACGACGTCGAGGTCGATCAGCTGGTGGTCGTAGTACTCGTCGTCCTCCTCGGGCCGTTCGTCCGGGTCGACCTCGGCGATGAGGAGGGTGTTGCGCAGCGCCTCGGCGCCGGTGCGGTCACGGACGCCCTCGAAGCGCAGCAGGAGACGGCCGCTGTGCACCCGGCCCGTCTCGATGGTGAGCGGCCCGGCGGAAGGGGGATCGGTGGCCAGGACGGCACCGGGTCCGAGCCTCAGCTCCGGCTCGTCGGTGCGGACCTCCACGGTGACCTCGCCCTTGATGCCGTGGGCACGGCCGATGCGAGCGACTACCAGCTGCACTGTGTTTGATCTCCTGTCGTACGACGACGGGCCGGGGACGGCCCTGAGGCCCTCCCCGGCCCGAGCCGGTTGCGCTGAGCGTCAGCGGACGTGGTCCACGTCGACGAGGTCGACGCGGACACCGCGGCCGCCGATGGCGCCCACGACGGTGCGCAGGGCGCGTGCGGTGCGGCCGTTGCGGCCGATCACCTTGCCGAGGTCGTCCGGGTGGACCCGGACCTCGAGCACACGCCCGCGGCGCAGGTTGCGCGAGGCGACCTGCACCTCGTCGGGGTGGTCGACGATGCCCTTCACGAGGTGCTCGAGAGCCTCCTCGAGCATGCTCAGGCCTCGGTCGACGCGGACTCGGCCGGGGCCTCGTCCTTCTTCTCAGTCTTCTTCTTCGGGGTGATGGCGTCACCCTTGCCCTCGTCCTCGCCGCCGAGCGCCTCGAACGACGGGCGGGCGGGCTTCTCGGCCTGCTGGAGCAGCGGAGCCGGGGCGGGCTCGCCCTTGAACTTCTGCCAGTCGCCGGTCTTCTTCAGGATGGCGAGCACGGACTCGGTCGGCTGGGCGCCGACGCCGAGCCAGTACGCCACACGCTCGGCGTCGACCTCCATCACCGACGGGTTGTACGTCGGGTGGTACTTGCCGATCTCCTCGATGGCCCGGCCGTCACGGCGGGTACGGGAGTCGGCGACGACGATGCGGTAGTGAGGCGAACGGATCTTGCCCAGACGCTTCAGCTTGATCTTGACTGCCACGGGAGTGGGTTCTCCTGGATTTTGACGTGGTGGGGCACGGCGGGATGGCCGCGTGGGGTTGCGGTACCCGAGTGCCCGATGGACGCGTCAGCCGGAGGAGAGAGGGTTCCTGTACGGCCGTCGAGTACAGCTGGCCATTCTGCCACATCCCGCGGGAGGCCGGGCCCGCGGGGTCGGCGGACCGCACCGGGGCACGCCTCACCGGCACCCGGCGGGACGGGGGCCGCGCCGCCCCGCCGGATGCCCGGTGGGGCGGCGCGGCCGCCGCGGATGCGCGGGAGTGGGCGGCATCCGCACGCCCGACGTGCGTCCGGCACCCACGAGGTGCCGACTGCCGTCAGCCCGCGACCGCGGCCACCCCCTCGGGAATCCGGAACGGCTTGCCGCAGCCGCCGCAGACGATGGGGGCCTGCGCCAGGACCGACGGGACGACCCGCACGTTGCGGCCGCAGTCGCAGACGGCCTTGACGCGCACCCCGCCGCCGGACGAGCCGTGACGTGCCGCCGGACCGCGGAAACTGCGGGCGGTGTCGCCCGCGGTCGCGGCGGAGTGCGCCTTCAGGGCGCGCTGGAGGCGCTCGGTGGTGGGCCGGTAGCGGCGCTTGGCCTCCGGGGTGAGGGAGACCAGCGAGAAGCCGCTGCTGGGATGCGGCTCGTCGGGGTGGTCCAGGCCCAGTTCCTCGGCGATCGCGAGGAATCTGCGGTTGTGGTAGCGGCCTGCGCGGGAGGTGTCGCGTACGCCGCGTGCGGCGGCGATGCCATGGACTGCCTCGTGCAGCAGTCGCTCGAAGGAGAGCTCGTGACCGCACGCGGACGACGACTCCCCGATCAGGGACTCGGGCGCGGCAAGATCGGGCAGCTCGGGGTGGTACCGCTGGATGTCGGCCCACGCCTGTGCCAGTTCTGCGGCGAGTACAGGTGGTGTCTGTGTCGTGCTCACGTAACGACAACGAGCCGGGGTGCCCCTGTGTTCCGATTCCGGGGCATCCCAAATAATTTGCCCTTACCCGTCAGTATGCGCTCATGCGTCCCGACGAGGGCGGGCGCGCTGATCTGCGGAGAAGCCTCACAGCTCACCTCAAGGTGGTGCGTAGGCTGACGTACACGGTCCCCGCGGTCCGGCGCCCGCATGCCGGTTCTCCCGTGGACCGCGGACGCGCAAGGGGTGTTTCGGCCGCGCTCCCGACGGAGCGGCCCCGGCCCCGCGGGCGTGCTTCAGGGGCACGACGTTACCCCGTCCGCCGCCCGCGCCCGGGACCGGGCCGCCCGGCGTTCACGCCGTCCGCCCCCGGATCACCGTTGTGCGGACCTCGGCCGGAACCATCCGGTCTCCGCCGGATTACCGGGATGTGAATTCTTGCCACTGGCACGAGCGTCTCCCAAGCCGTCGCCCCGCTCCACTGGACGCCGGGTCGAGGGCGGAGTTTCCTGGCATGACGGGGGTAGTGCGAGCGCGCCGCGCGGGGGCGAGGCGATCGGGCGGCGCGGCGGCTCTCGGCTGATTGGGGCGCTTACCTATGACACCTACGCTCGTGCGGCAGCACCTTCCTCGCACAGGCCACGGCCCTCGCGTGGACCGGCGGGCACGCGCGCGTGACTGGTCCGAGATACAGGAGAGGATGCTCGTACCGCTCTACGAGGCCGTCTACGGGCGCTTGGGCGTGGGGCCCGGGTCGCGGCTGCTGGGCCTCGGCTGCGGTTCGGGGCTCGCCCTGCTGATGGCGGCCTCCCGGGGCGCCGCGGTCACCGGTGTCGACGCCTCGTCGGACCGGCTGGCCCTCGCGCGCGAGCGGCTGCTGCCCGCCGGGCGGGACGCACGCGCGCGGGCGGACGTCCTGATCGTGGACGGCTCCCGCGGGGACACGGTCCACGGGGGCGCCGCGGACACGGCGGGCACGGCGGCGGCTTCCGGGACGGGGACGGCTGGCGGGGGCGGCCCCGCGTACACCCTGGTGACCGCCTTCGAACCCATCGGCTGCCTCGCGGGCGACGCCGACGGGCTGAGCGAACAGCTCGCCGGGGCGGTGCCGCTCGCCGGTCGCGGAGCGGCCGTGGTGCTGACCGGCTGGGGTCCTCCGGAACGCTGCGCCACGATGTCCGTGCTCCGGGCGGCCGCCGGGCCGGCGGAGCCGCCGCGCGGCGCGGGCGCCTGGCGTCCCGCACACCGCGACGACCTGGAGGACGTCGCCCGGCGGGCGGGCCTTTGGCCGGACGGTTCGGGACGGGTGGCCTGCCCCTTCGGGTACGCCGACGCGGACAGCGCCGTACGGGGTCTGCTGTCGACGGGACTGTTCGATGCGGCGATCGCGGCGGCGGACCGGGTCCAGGTGGACAAGGAGATCGCCGAGGCGCTGCATCCGTACGAGCGGCAGGACGGAACGGTGTGGATGCCGAACGTCTTCCGGTACCTGATCGCCCGGACGCCCTGACGCCGTCGCGGGCGCCGCGCGCACACGCCACGGGGGCGCCCCCTCGGCGGGAGGCGCCCCCGCGGCGCGCGGAGGGCCGTCGGCCCCGGGACGGTCAGCCCATGAACTTCTTGAACTCGTCCGGGAGCTCGAAGTTCTGGCCGCCCTGCTGGGGCAGTCCGAAGGCGCTGCCCCCCTCGGCCGCCGCGGCGCGGCGCTGGGCGGCCTCCTCCTCCTGCTGCTTGCGCTTCATCGGGTTGCCGGAGCGCTGCTTGCCCTTGGCCTGCTTCTGCTTCTTCTTCGTCCGGCCGGGGCCGCCGCCCATGCCCGGCATCCCGGGCATCCCCGGCATGCCGCCGCCCTGGGCCATGCGGGACATCATCTTGCGGGCCTCGAAGAACCGCTCCACGAGGGACTTCACGGCGCTGACCTCGACGCCGGAGCCCTTGGCGATGCGGGCGCGGCGCGAACCGTTGATGATCGTCGGTTCCTGGCGCTCGGCCGGGGTCATCGACTTGATGATCGCGGCGGTGCGGTCGACGTCCCGCTCGTCGAGGTTGTTGATCTGGTCCTTGATCTGGCCCATGCCGGGCAGCATGCCGAGCAGCTTCGAGATGCTGCCCATCTTCCGGACCTGCTCCATCTGGGCCAGGAAGTCGTCCAGGGTGAAGTCCTGGCCCTTCTTGGACGCCAGCTTGGAGGCCATCTGGGCGGCCTCTTCCTGGCTGAAGGTCTTCTCCGCCTGCTCGATCAGGGTGAGCAGGTCGCCCATGTCGAGGATGCGGGAGGCCATCCGGTCGGGGTGGAAGGCGTCGAACTCGTCGAGCTTCTCACCGTTCGACGCGAACATGATCGGCTTGCCGGTCACCGAGGCGATCGACAGGGCCGCACCACCGCGGGCGTCGCCGTCGAGCTTGGAGAGCACCACGCCGTCGAAGCCGACGCCGTCGCGGAAGGCCTCGGCGGTGTTGACGGCGTCCTGGCCGATCATCGCGTCGACGACGAACAGGATCTCGTCGGGCGAGACGGCGTCCCTGATGTCCGCGGCCTGCCGCATCAGCTCCTGGTCGATGCCCAGGCGGCCGGCGGTGTCCACGATGACGACGTCGTGGACCTTGGACCTGGCGAAGTCGATGGAGTCCTTGGCGACCTTGACCGGGTCGCCCACGCCGTTGCCCGGCTCGGGCGCGTAGACCGCCACGCCGGCGCGCTCGGCGACGACGCTGAGCTGGTTGACGGCGTTGGGGCGCTGGAGGTCGCAGGCGACCAGGAGCGGCGAGTGGCCCTGTTCCTTGAGCCAGCGGCCGAGCTTGCCCGCGAGGGTGGTCTTGCCCGCACCCTGCAGACCCGCCAGCATGATCACGGTGGGCGGCTGCTTGGCGAACCGCAGACGGCGCGTCTCGCCGCCGAGGATGGCCACCAGCTCCTCGTTGACGATCTTGAGGACCTGCTGCGCCGGATTCAGCGCCTTGGAGACCTCGGCGCCCGAAGCCCTGTCCTTGACGTTCTTGATGAACGCCCGGACGACGGGAAGGGCCACGTCGGCCTCGAGGAGCGCGATACGGATCTCGCGCGCCGTGGCGTCGATGTCCGCTTCGCTCAGCCGGCCTTTTCCGCGGAGGTTCTTGAAGGTCTGGCTGAGGCGGTCGGAGAGAGTATCGAACACGGCGGCGTCGGTCCTCGGAGTCGGGGGCGGAGCTGGGCTGCCCTCCAGGATATCCGGCCCGGCCGACAAATCCTCCCCGCCCGCTCGAAAGAGCGGACAGGGACGACGAACCCCGTGACGACGGGGAGCAGGTCGTGTTCCCGTCGGTCCCACCCGACCGCCCCGGGCCGTCCCCGCGTCGGCGGGG
>NZ_LIRG01000116.1 GCF_001419695.1 Streptomyces prasinopilosus | reverse complement strand
CTGCCCGCCGGCGAGCGGGAGAAGCGCCGGGCAGGTGTCGCGGCCGCCCTTCTGGACACACGACCGGGGAGACTCTTCCGGGACCGGACCGGACCCTCCCGGGAAAGTGAGCGCCGTGGTCCGGAAGTGGGGAACCCATGATCACTCAGCCGGTCGTCGCGGCGGTCGACGGTTCGGACGACAGCCTGCGCGCCCTGGAGTGGGCGCTCGACACCGCGCGCCGGCGCGAGGCCCCCCTGCGGGTGGCCCACGTACGCCAGTACGCCCTCTGGGGGCGGCCCGGCGCGGCGCCCGCCGGACTCCCCACCACCGAGGACGACCCGGTCCTCGGACTGGTCCGGGACCGGCTGGCGGGCCGGACCGGCCTCCCGCCCGTCGACTTCGCCGCCCTGGACGGCGCTCCCGGCGTCGTCCTGCCCGAACTGGGCTCCACGGCACAGCTGCTGGTCCTCGGCTCCCGGGGCCGCGGCGGTTTCACCAGCCTGCTGCTCGGCTCCAACTCCCTCGCCGCGGCCCGGGACGCCGAATGCCCCGTCGTCGTGGTCCCCCGGCCCGGCCGGGACACCGGCGCGCCCGCCGGGGACCCCGGGGCGTGGACCGGGATCGTCGTCGGCGTGAACGTCGACGGCCCCGACGAGGCCACCCTCGCCTTCGCCTTCCGGGAGGCCGCCCTGCACGGCACCGGACTCCGTGTCCTGGCCGCCTACCCGTGGCCCCCGCAGACCTGGATGCTGCCGGGGGAGATGCCCGCGCCGCAGATCGACCAGAGCGCCGTCGAACACGAGACCCGCGTCCTCGCCGACGGCTTCCTCACCCCGCACCGCGCACGGCACCCCGAGGTCACCGCCGAGGTCCGGGTGCTGCCCGGAGACGCCGCCGGGCACCTGGTCGCGGCCTCCGGGGACGCCGGGCTGGTCGTCGTGGGACGCCACCGGCGGCGCCTGCTGGCACCGGCCCGCATGATGGGCTCCGTCACCCAGGCCGTCCTGCTCCACGCGGCGAGCCCCGTCGCCGTGGTCCCGCCGGCACCGCCGGAGGAATAGCCGGAACACAGGGCCCCGGACCGTCCGCACGGCGCTCCCGGGTGCTGCCCGCGAGCCCGGCGGCGACGCCGGACCGGGCGGACGCGGCGGGCGTCGCCCGGCCGTCCGCCCACGGGCCCGGGCACGTACCATGGCGGCATGTCGTTCCTCCGCCGCCGCAGCGCCACTCCCGCCGGGCCCGACTTCGACGTCCTGGCCATGGATCCGGGCGACTGGCCCGGGAATCTGGGTGCCGGGCTGCTGCCCGCCCCCGACGGCACCTGCCAGGGTGTCTTCCTGCGTTACGACCTGTTCGGCGGCCGCGGCCCCGCGATGATCATCGGCAATCTGCCGGAGGGCTCCCCGGCCCGCGAGGTCCCCGAGGGCGAGGTCCCCTTCGAGGTCGGACAGCTGCTGCTGGCGCTGGAGAACGACGAGGAGGTGACCGTCGTGGGCACCGAGGACGTGCCCGTGATGCAGGGCGACAACCTGCTCATCGTGCGCCGCGTGAAGCTCTCCGAGAGCCGGATCTCCTGCGTGCAGTTCGACCGCAGCGACAACGTGCTGGTCACCATCGCCGCCTGGGACCGCCCCATCACCGACGACCTGTACACCCTCCTCAAGCCGCTGCCCGCCGAACTGTTCCAGCAGGGCTGACCGGCCCGGACCGGCCCCGCCCCCGACCGGGAAGCGGGGCCGGGGAGCAGGGCCGCGGCCGGGAGCGGGGAACGGCCGCCGCTACACCGTCCTCACCGTCACGTCCGCCGCCCGCACGAACGCGACCCGGTGGCCGAACTGGATCCGGTAGTACGGCTCCCCGCCCCGGACCACCCGGTGCGAGGACCGGTCGAAGGTCACCGCGTACAGGTACTCACCGGGCACCTTGCCCCCGGTGACGTACCGCTGGCCCTTCAGCAGCGTGTACGGCAGCGGGGACACGTCCTGGACGGGCACCCCCTCCGGGTAGGCGGCCTCCTCCGGGTAGGCGCGTCCGTACACCGGCACGGAGTCGAGGCCCTTCCTCGGGGTCACCACCCGGCCCGCGGCGGGCACCGCGGTGGGCCGCTCCTCGGGGTTCCTGAACCAGGCCTTCCGCCCCAGGTACCAGATCGCGGTCCAGTCGCCCCACCGGCCGGCGACCGCGTACTGCTGGCCGGTCGACACCCGTGACGACAGGTCGTTCACCCCGGTCGTCGGATCCGAACCCAGACCGATGTCCCTGATCAGGGCGGACTTCTCGTCGTGGTCGGAGTACAGCCGCACCGCGCTGGACCCGTGCACCGCGCACGGCTCGGCCGCGGCCCCGCAGCCCGTGAACACCGGGCCGTGGGTGGCGTAGTCGGGCCGGATCGTCACCAGGCCGCCGTTCTTCCCGGCCGTCGCCTCGAACGGACGGCCCAGCAGTTCGAAGTAGTGCGCCCAGTCCCAGTAGGGCCCGGGGTCCGTGTGCATGCCGGGCACGACCGCCGCGGTCGGACCCGGCACGGTGTCGTGGCCGAGGATGTGCTGCCGGTCCAGCGGGATGCCGTACTTCCCGGCGAGGTACCGCACCAGCCGGGCCGAGGAGCGGTACATCGCCTCGGTGTACCAGGCGTCCGGTTCCGCCAGGAAGCCCTCGTGCTCCAGCCCGATCGACCCGGCGTTGACGTACCAGTTGCCCGCGTGCCAGGCCACGTCCTTCGTCCGCACATGCTGGGCGATGTGGCCGTCGGTCGAACGCAGACTGTAGTGCCACGACACATAGGTGGGGTCCTGCACCATGTCGAGAACGCCTTCCCAGGCGCCCTCGGTGTCATGGACGACGATGTACCGCACCGGCTGCGAGGCGGGACGGTCCGCCAGGTCGTGGTTGCCGTAGTCGCCGTCCCCGAACTCCTCGTACGGCGCCGGGATCCACTCGCAGGACACCGTCGCGGGACACTCCGGAGCGGTGGCGGAACCGGCGGACACGGCCCGCGGACCGGTGCCGGGCAGCGCCGGCCGGTCCGGGGCGAGTCCCGGACGGGCGGCCAGGACGACCGGGTCCCCCGTGTCGGTGACCCGGTGCGCGCCGGCGCGGATCACCTCGTAGACCTCGTCCGCGTACGCCGCCCCCGACGCGATGTCGTCCGCGCCGGAGAAGCGGGCCACCGCGCCGTACCAGTCCGCGGGATCCCCGCCCGGCTCCCCGCCGAGCTCCCGCTGGGCCTCGGCCAGCAGCGCGGCACCGCCCGCCACGTTCGCGGCCGGGTCCTCCCGCAACCGCCCGGCGCTCAGCCCGGTCAGCTCGGCCGCCCTCGGCAGGGTGGCCAGCCGGTCCGGGACGGAGCCGGCGCGCGGCGCGCGGGCCTCCGGACGCAGCGGGGGCCGGGCGTCGTCACCCCGGGGGTCCTCCGTTCCCTCGTCGTGATGCGTCGCCGCCAGCGCGGTGCGGGCGTCCGTGAGGTGCATCGGGCCGTAGCCGCCGGTCACGCTCGGCGCACCGCCGTGCGTGTCCCAGCGGGACTGGAGGTAGGAGACGCCCAGCAGCACGCTCCGTGGCACCTCGTACGCGGCGGCCGCGGCGCTGAAAGCTTCCTGGAGCGAGGTCCCGCCGGACGGGACGGCATCGGGCGGGGCAGCGGGCGGGGCCGCGCCGAGCAGCGGCAGGGTGAGCGCCGCCGCGGCCAGGACACCGGCCGTACGGCGGGCGGGGCGGGCACCGGCGGCCGGCGCGCGGCCGGGCCGGACGGGGGATCTTCGCAACACGGTCTCCTCGGACGATCGGGCGGAACGGTCCGTACGAGCCCCAAGGCCGTACGGAGCCTGCGGTGCGTCTGTGCTACCGGTCGGCCGATGGTCCGTCAATCATGCCGAGGAGAGGCGTGGTTCCCCCGTCACCCGCCGCCACGGAACTTTCGTGGCGGCAGCCCGGAGGCCTGCGGTACGTCAATGGCGTACACCGGTGGCGCCGGGAAAGGCCGTGACATCCCGGACGTGTGCCGGGAGCGTGCCGAGACCCGCGGGGAGCGCGCCGGGACGCACGAGGGCCCGCGGCGCCTCCCCACCGGGAAGCACCGCGGGCCCTCGTGCGCCCCCGTCGGGTCAGCGCGTACCGACCGCCGCGCGCACGGCCTTGCGGGCCAGCTGGCAGTCGTCGTGCAGCCGCCGCAGCAGCAGCCGCTGCTCCTCGCCGGACGGCAGCGCGCCCGGCCGGGCCGCGTGCGGCGCCACCGGGGGCGTGTCGCGCATCGAGCGCTGCACGGCCGTCTCGTAGGTACGGATCTCCCGCGTCAGCACCAGCATCAGGTTCACCAGGAAGGCGTCGCGTGAGGCGTGGCCCGCCGACTGCGCGATCTGACTGATCTGCCGCCGTGCCGCCGGAGCGTCTCCGAGGACCGCCCACAGCGTCGCCAGGTCGTAACCCGGCAGGTACCAGCCCGCGTGCTCCCAGTCCACCAGCACGGGACCGGCCGGTGAGATCAGGATGTTGGAGAGCAGCGCGTCGCCGTGACAGAACTGGCCCATGCCGTGGCGTCCCGACGTGTGCGCGATGCCGTGCAGCAGCTTCCGCAGGTCGTCCATGTCCCGGTCGGTGAGCAGTCCCAGCTCGTGGTAGCGGGCGAGCCGCGTCGCGTAGTCCAGCGGAGTGTCGAACATACCGGCGGGCGGACGCCACGCGTTCAGCCGGCAGATCGCGCCGAGCGCGGCCCTGATGTCCGCCCGCGGCGGTGCCTCCAACGGGTGCCGCTGCAGTGCCGCCACCCGGCCGGGCATCCGCTCGATCACCAGGGTGCAGTGGTCCGGGTCCGCCGCGATCAGCCGGGGTGCCCGCACGGGCGGGCGGTGCCGGACGAACGAGCGGTAGACCGCTATCTCGTGCCGGAACCGCTCGGACCAGGCGGGCGAGTGATCCGTTAAGCACTTGGCCACCGCGGTGCTCCGGCCGGTCGTACCGATCAGGAGAACGGACCGGCCGTTGCGGCGCAGCACCTGCACCGGCGCGAACTCCGGGCAGATGCGGTGCACCGACGCGATCGCCGAGCGCAACTGGGCGCCCTGGGGGCCGGACAGGTCGAGCCGGCCGCTCGGCTGCTGGGGGCCGGAACCCGGAGCGCGCCGTGCCGTGCCCGCACCGAGCACGGGAGCGGCCTGTCGGGCGGGGGCGAGGTAGGGGCCGCTGTCCGCCGGGCGCGGACGGAGCGGCCGGGGCGGGGCGGACACGGAGGACGATGCTGCGTACATGGGTGATACAGATCCCTTCGTGTGCCTGTGACGTCAGCGCGCCCCACGGCCCGGTCGCCCAGGCGCATCCTGGGGAATGCCCCGGCCGGGACCGGGTCGTGGTGGCGCATTCCTACTCGACACCCGATGACCCCTGGCACACCATCTGGCGCACCCTGGCGAACCATGGCGAATAGTCGCCCGGCATCTTTCCCCCGGCTACTGTCAACTCAGCCGAGAACCTGGGGGCTTGACGTGAGCGGACAACCCAACACCCGGCTCTCGGACCTGTTCGGCCTGGCCGGCTGGTCCAAGGGCGAACTCGCGAGGCTGGTCAACCGGCAGGCGGCGGCCATGGGCCATCCCCAGCTGGCGACCGACACCTCCCGGGTGCGGCGCTGGATCGACATGGGGGAGATCCCGCGCGATCCCGTGCCGCGGGTGCTGGAGGTCCTGTTCACCGAGCGTCTCGGCCGTGTCGTGACCATCGAGGATCTCGGTCTGGTCCGGCACGGGCGCGCGGGGAGACGGCGGAGCGGCGGGAAGAGGGAACATCCCGACGGAGTGCCGTGGGCGCCCGAGCGGACAGCCGAGGTCCTCACCGAATTCACGGGAATGGACCTCATGCTCAACCGACGCGGCTTGGTGGGCGCGGGCGCCGCGCTCACCGCGGGATCCGCACTCACCGGCGCCATGCACGACTGGCTGCACACGGATCCCGCCCTGACCACCCATGCCTCCCGACCCGTCCATGCGCCGCACGCCGACTCCGCCGGGTTCGACCGGTACGAGGCCGCCCCCATCGGGTCCCAGGAGGTCGAGGAACTCGAGTACTCCGTGGGGGTGTTCCGTGCCTGGGACGCCGCCCGGGGCGGCGGCCTCCAGCGCAAGGCCGTGGTCGGCCAGCTCAACGAGGTGGGCGGCATGCTCGCCTACCACCACCCGCCCCATCTCCAGCGGCGCCTGTGGGGCGTCGCCGCCAACCTCGCCGTCCTCGCCGGGTGGATGTCGCACGACGTCGGCCTGGAACCCACCGCGCAGAAGTACTTCGTCATCGCCGCGCACGCCGCCCGGGAGGGCGGCGACCGGCCGCGCGCGGGGGAGGCGCTGTCCCGCGCGGCCCGCCAGATGGTCCACCTGGGCCGGCCCGACGAAGCCCTGGACCTGCTGAAACTCGCCCACTCGGGCTCGGGGGAGGAGGCCCTGCCGCGCACCCGCGCGATGTTCCACACCATCGAGGCCTGGGCGCAGGCGTCCATGGGGAAGGGGCAGGCGATGCGCCGCACCCTCGGCCGGGCCGAGGACCTGTTCGTCTCCGGCCGGGGACCGGACCGGGAGCCGCCGGACTGGATGCAGACCTTCAAGGACGAGGACCTGTACGGCATGCACGCCCTGGCCTACCGCACACTGGCCGAGTTCGAGCCCGGGGCGGCGGCGCACGCCCAGCACTACGCGGAGAAGGCGCTGGCCCTGCGCATCGACGGCCGGGAGCGGTCGAAGATCTTCGACCACCTCTCCATGGCCTCCGCCTGCTTCATCGCCGACGACCCGGAACAGGCCGACCGGTACGCGCGTCTCGCGCTGATGTCGATGGGCTCCAACTCCTCCCGCCGCACCTGGGACCGGCTGCGCGAGATGTACCGGCTCACCGCCGAGTACTCCTCGTACCCCAGGATCCAGGAACTGCGGGAGGAGATCAGGGAGGCCCTGCCCGGGCCCCGGGGCAAGGGGGGCGGCGCCCGGGCGTAGCGGACCGGGGGAGGACGGGAACACCGGGGGAGCGCGGGCACTTCGGCGCGAGGGCCGTGGTGCTTCTCCTGCCGGGCGGCCGACGCCGGACCAGTGGCCCGGGACCTACGAGGTCACCCGGGCGACGAGCACGCAGGCGTCGTCCTCGCGTTCCCCGCCGAACTCCCGCAGGACGGCCAGCAGGCATTCCTGTGCGGTACCGCTCTTCGCGAACTGCGGGGCCAGAGCGGCCAGTCGGCGGACGGACGCGGCCCCGGTCCGTCCGGGCACCAGCCCGTCGGTGTGCAGCAGCAGCAGGTCGCCGGCTTCGAGGCGCTCCTCGGCCTGCCCGTAGGGGGAGGCCGGGGCGGTGCCCAGCCGGACGCCCTCCGGGGCGTCCAGCGCGTGCCCCGACCCGCCGCGGAACAGCAGGGGGGAGGGGTGTCCGGCCCGTGCCCACAGCAGGGAGCGCGTCTCGGGCCGGTAGCGCAGGCAGAGGCCGCTGCCGAGGGCGGGCTGTCCGGCGGCGCCCAGTAACCGGTCGAGGCAGGCCATCAGGGGCCCGGGCGCGGTGCCGGACATCGCCATGCCCCGCATGGCGCCGATCAGCATCGCCATGCCCGAGGCCGTGCCGACGCCCTGCCCGGTCAGCTCGCCGACACTGAGCAGGCCGGCGCCGTCGGGCAGTTCGAGGGCGTCGTACCACTTGCCGCCGGCCGCCGCGCCGGCCGCCGACGGGAGGTGCCGGGCGGCGACGTCCAGGGTGCGGGGCCCTCTCCGCGGGAGCCGCAGGGAGCCCCGCCACGCCGGCAGCACGGCCTCCCGCAGCTCGGCCGCGAGCCGGTGCTCGGTCCGCGCCGCGTCCTGTCCCCGGCGGTGCAGCGCGTCACGGGTCTCACCGACCGCCCGGCGGTGCCGGCGCAGCTCGCTGACGTCCCGCAGCACGGCCCACATCGAGGCGGTGCTGCCGTCGGCCCCGAGAACCGGTTCGCCCATCATGTGCACGGTCCGGACGCCGCCGTCCGGGCGCATCAGCCGGAACTCGCCGTCGATGGGCCGGGCGTCGACGAGGCATCCCGTGACCATCGCCGTGAGCCTCGGCCGGTCCTCGTCGTGCACCAGCGACGGCAGTTCGTCGAGGGTGAGCGGCGGAGCGGCCGGGTCGCGGCCCAGGATGCGGTACAGCTCCCCGGACCAACTGGCCTCGTCCGTCAGCAGGTTCCACTCGGCACTGCCGACCCGGCTGAGCGGGGAGTCCTGCCCCGGCGTGGCGGGCGCGGGCCCGGCCGGCGCGGGTACGGGCGGGGGGCCGTCCCGCAGTTGAGCCAGGTGCTCGTCCAGGTCGTCCAGCTGGTGCAGCGCCAGGTCGTACAGTGCGCGCTGCCAGCGGTCCCGCGGGTCCGAGGTGCCCGCCGGGGTGCCGCGCCGTACGGCGTCCACGTCGCCCTTGAGCCGCCGGGTCTGCGAGATGAGCGCGTCGACGGGGCCGCGTCCTGGCGGCTGGGCTGTCGAGCGGTCCGCGGAGAGGTGGGGCGGCATGACGCACTCCGAGTGTGGGACGGTTCGGGCCGGGGTCGGACGGGGGGACCGTTACGACTGTTGCACAGCCCGCCACGCGCTGTGAGGGATTCGGCGAGACGCCTTAAGGTCATGTCCATGGCATATGCCGCAGTCTTCGCGGAGTTACTCGAGGGTATGTGCCGGGCGCCGGCCCGGAGGCTCAAATCCCCCGGTGGGAGAGTGGCTTGATAAGGGTTCCGGTCGGTGACGACCGGACGCGCACGGGTTCGACGCGTAGGCGTGTGTTCGCAGAAGTGATCCGTGCGGCCCCCGTTCCGGGGTGCCCGGCCGGATTCCGGCAGGGCACCCCGGAACGGGGGCGGGCGCCTCGCGAGGGGGTGTGCGGCGGCCCCGGGAGCGGCCCGCCGGGCGGCCCCGCCGGTCTCAGTACCGCAGCACGCCCGCGATCCGCTCCGCGTCCCCGAGGGCGCCGTCCGGCACGAAGCGGACCTCGGCACCCATCTCCAGGCACTGCTCGACCAGCTCGTCCACGATGTCCTCGCGGGCGTCCGGGTCGCCGGGTTCGGCGACGACCAGGTGCTCGCCCGCTTCGCGCACCGTCGTCCGGAAGTTCTCCTCCACGGCCAGCAACTGGATCCGTCCCTCCCGGGTGTTCTGCCACAGCTCGTCGACCCCGGCCGCGAACCTCTTGCGCCCCCGGGCCGCCTCCAGGGCCCGCCGGACACCCTCGGTGCTCCTGCGGGACTCCCTCTCGAGCGCGGGGCGCAGGGCCTGCCACACCGCCTCGGGCGTGCCGTGCGCGAGACCGCCGTGCTGGACGTGCACCGCGTCCCGGGTCGCGCCGCCGGTCTCGCTCAGCAGGGACAGCGCGGCCGGCTCCCCGGTGACGTACAGGGGCCGCGGATGCTCCCGCAGGAGCGCGCCCATCGCGGCGTCGGCCTCGCGCAGGAACCGGCGGGTGCCCTCGTCCCGGAAGGCGCTCGGCTGATCGCCGACCCGCTCCAGGCGCTCGGGGTCGAAGTTCTCCGCGGCGCGGGTCAGCGGGAAACCGCTGGCGTGCTCCTCGGTGACCCGGTCCGGTCCTCCGCTCCACAGCGTGACCCGGTCCGGGGAGACGGACAACGCCCAGAAGGGGCGTTCCGCCGTGTGGGCGGACACCAGGTTGCGGGTGAGGAAGGTGTCCGAGAGCACCACGCGCTCCGGTACCGACCGGGCGAGCGACCACACCTGGTGCTCGCCCGGGGCGGCGAAGATGACCAGACCGTCCTCGGCGTGCGTCAGGTCGACCTCGGCCAGGGCCCGGTCGAGCTGCAGTTCCACCTCGCCGCGCCGGTCCCGGGTCACCGCCGGATCGGCCTCCAGCTGTTTCTTGGCCTCGGCCACCACATTGCGCAGCCGGACCGGGTCCTGGGCGTTGAGAGGCTCGCGCCGGTGCGTCGGCGCCAGCACCGACACCGCGGGGTAGGGGCGCGGGCGGCGAAGCTCGGCAAGGGTTGCGGGACTCAGGTCATGCTCCATGACAGCACCATAGAACCGAATCACAGATCGGGCATTCGGGGCATTCGCTGCGCCGTCCGGGTGGGACTCACGGGCGGGCGTCGTCCTCGGCACCGCAGGAGCTGCCGCTGGGCGGCAGGGTCCCGTAGAGGAGGAAGTCGTCGATCGCGCGGTGGACGCAGTCGGACGATCCGTAGCCGGTGTGGCCCTCGGCCCGGTTGTCCAGCACCACGGCCGACGGGCCGAGCCGCTCGGCCGTCTGCACCGTCCACCGGTACGGCGTGGCCGGGTCGCCCCGGGTGCCGACCAGCAGCATCTTCGGAGTGTCGACGTCCTTGACCTCCTCGCGGATGAAGTCGGTCCCCTCGGGACGGCCGTGGCACATCAGCACTTGGGCGAGCCGGTGGCGCCCGAAGACCGGGGAGGCCTCCTCGTAGGCGGTGCGCAGCCGGCCGAGGTCCCGGGTCACCTGTTCGGCGGTCGGGCGGTCGGGATCGTCCGCGCAGTTCACCGCCATCAGCGCGGCCGGCAGGTTGTCCAGCGGCACCTCCTCCTCGTCGACGAGCGGATCGTCGGCGCGGTGCGGCAGGGGGAGCGTCACCCCGCCGGTGGCGAAGGCCTCCACCCCGCGGGTGTCCCCGTCCTCCATCAGCTCCGTGAGCGCCCGTTGCAGCATGGGCCACAGTTCCCTGCTGTAGAGACCCTGCCCCAGGGCGACCACGAGGTCCCGGCCGGTGAACTCGTAGCCGAAATCGGTCGGTACGGGGTTCTCGTCGAGCGAGTCGACCAGCCTCACGGCCGACTCCCGTGCCTTGCGCGAGTCCTGGCCGAACGGACAGGCGATGTCCTCCGTGCACCAGGTCAGGAAGTGCTCGAGCGCGGTCTGCTGGCCCCGTACGCCCGCCAGCCCCTGCTCGGCCAGCGGTTCGGTCAGCGTGTCCACCCCGTCCAGCACCAGCCGGCCC
>NZ_LIRG01000115.1 GCF_001419695.1 Streptomyces prasinopilosus | reverse complement strand
TCCGGCACGGCGGTCCCGCCTGTGCGGGGACCGCCGTGCCGGATCCGGGCTGGGCGCCCTCGGACTCAGGTGATGGTGCCGTGCTCATCTCGCTCTTCCCCCCGGTGGGATACGCGTCGGTTCGGGGTGCGGAAATGTGCTTGGGGCCGGGTCCGGCGGTTGCCCGGTGTCCGGTCAGGGACCCATGTCCGCCTCCCGGTGGGGGGACGGGATGGCGTGCAGGGTGAGCTGGTCGCGGATGCGCTGCACGAGGGTCTGCCACTGCCGGGTGAAGCCGGGCCGGTCCTCCAGCGCGTCCCAGAGCGGTGCCAGGTCCTGCGCCACCCGGGCCCGCGGCATCCACAGGTGCAGCAGGTGGTCCACGGCGGGCCGCAGCGCCCTGACCACGGCGGGAAGCTCCTCCCCCGCCCCCGGGCGCCGTCCCGCCCGCTGCCGGGCCGGCGGCGCTCCGGCCGCGCCGGAGCCCAGCCGGATGCCGTCGAGGATGCGGACCACGGTGGTGAGCAGCCAGTCGTGCAGGGCGAGGTCGTCGCAGAGGCCGGCGAGTCCCTCACCGGTGGTGCCCTCGGGCACCCGGAGCCGTACCGTGCGCAGCTCGTCCTCGGCGAGGGTGAACCGCTCGATCGACGGGCCGGCGCCCGGCTCCGCGGGCAGGGCCACCCAGCGCAGCCGGGTGGGGCGGGAGCGCAGTGGCGGCCGGTGGTCGAGCAGGGGGTGGCGCAGCAGCCTGGTGTGCAGTCCGTCCGCGATCAGGCCGACGTCGAGGTCGCCGTGCCGCCCGCCGTTCAGCACGCCCTCGGCCACCGCCTCGTGGGGCAGCTTCCCGAACGGCTCGACCACACCGGGCCGGACCAGGTAGTGGCCCCACGGCCGCCGGTGGTCGGGGCCGGTGGCGGGCACCCTGAAATAGGCGGAGGCCTGGAGCAGGCGCCCCTCGGTGAGCGCGGCCCGCGCGGCGACCGTGCCGACGACGCGCACCCGGGCGCCGTTGGCGCTGGGCAGGGGGCAGTCGACGCCGGTGAGGGTGTCGGGCGAGCGTCCGTAGAGGTTGGGGCGCTCGGAGAGCAGGACGCGTTCGTCGGCGCGCAGTCCGAGGAGCTGGACGGCGGCCCGGCTGTCGAGGGCCTGCAGGGCCGGCAGCAGCGAGGTGCGGACCTCGCCGCAGGCGAGCACGACACGCGGTGCGGTGTTCACCGGCCCCATGTCACGACCCCGCGTAGAAGACGTAGGAGACGCGGTCGGCGACCGAGTCGGGGACGGCCACCTTCTCGCCGGCGGACCGGCGGGCGACCTGGGCCAGCGCTTCGGGGTCCACCTCGGTCTGGTCGAGGACGACGCGCACGGCGTGCTCGACGGGCAGGAAACGGTTGGGCACCACCGAGCAGGTGCGGTACGCGGCGAACGGGTCCGCCCGCGGGTCGAGCCGCAGCAGCGGGGGTAACTCGTCCCAGTCCTCCGGGAAGCCGCCGGTGTGCGGCTGGGGTTCGAGGACGGCCTCGCCCTCGGTGCGCAGCAGCCCCAGGCGCGAGAGCTGCCACACCGCCGCGAGGAAGGGGCAGGACCAGGTGCGCTGCCCGTCGGGCGCGTCGCTCCAGAGCTCGACGTCGAGGAAGACGGAGTGGCGGCGGGACGCGGTCTCCCTGGGCGGCTGCCAGGCGGCGGCCTTCTTCATCGCCTGCGGGGCCCGCGCGACGGGGCTGCGCTCCCCGTTGGCCAGCCAGCCGGTCTGCGCGGCCGGCGGGCGCAGGCCGTAGCTGCCGGGCGGGGGCTCCTCGACGAGCCGGCCGGCCACCGCCTCCGCGACCGGCACCTTGCCGGCGACCGCGCAGCCGGACTCGCGCGCCAGGTAGTCGACGGTCAGCCCGGCCCGGTCCGCCTCCTCCAGCAGCATCGGGACGAGTTCGGCGGGGCTGGAGAAGCGGGTGAAGTAGTCGTCGATCAGGAAGCAGGTGCTGATCCGGGGGCGCCTGCCGCCGGTCTGGGCGGCCGCCGCGGCCCGTGCCGCGTCCGCCCAGGGCCGTACCTGCGCGAAGTGCCGCCGCAGGTGCTCCGGACCGGCCTCGAAGTCCTCCATGTAGAGGTGGCCCAGCTCCAGGGAGAGGTGGGACAGCGGCACCGCCTGGGTGCGCGGTTCGGCAGTGGTCTCGCGGAACACCGCGTCCGTCATGGCCGCCCCCAGCAGGAGTCGTCGGTCAGGCGTCGTGCGATCTCCTCCAGCGCCTCGAGCGTCTCCTTGTTGGCGATCTGGGTGGAGAGCACGTCCTCTTCGGTGATCAGTTGCTCGCGCCACTGCAGGACGGGTTCCAGCGGTACGGCGCCGAGCACCACGCTGTCGCCGATGCGGTGCTCCGAGGCCAGCCGGCGCAGGGCGTCGTCGCAGGACTGCATCCAGGCCGCCTGGGCGGGCGAACCCTGGGCCCACAGCGGCGAGTCGGGGTCGGGCACGGCGGCCCGCACGAACCGGACGGCGCCGCGCAGGGTCTCCTCGTCGTGCCCGCGGTCGACGCCGCCCCGGATGATGCCGTGCTCCTTGTGGACCAGCCCGGCGGCGGCGATCACGTGCTGGCGGGTCCAGCGGTGGAAGACCAGCCAGCGGAAGGGGACGTAGCGCATCCGGGGGTGGGCGGTCGCCGCCAGGACCATGTCCACGGCGTAGCTGCGCCCGGCGCTGAGGTCCACGATGGTCAGGTCGAACTCGCCGTTCAGCCTGAGCAGGAGGTCGACGCACCGGTCGAGGGTGTCCTCGCCGGTGACGAACTCGCCGCCGCCGGCGTCGCCGGGGAGCAGGGCGAGGCGGCCGGACTGGTTGGGCCGGGCGTGCAGCAGGGGGTGCTCGGTCTGCCGCCAGACGTCGATCCTGGCCGGTTCCGGTACCTCGCCCTCCAGGTAGGAGTGCAGGCCCCGCTCCGCGACGCCGCGCATCGCGCCCGGCACGTCGAAGACGGCGGCGGCCGTGGGCGAGCCGAAGTCGAAGTCCACGTAGGCCACGTGGTCGCCGGTGAGGGCGCGCTGGTAGGCCAGGTTGGCGCTGGTGACCGAACGGCCCGTGCCCCCCTTGTCGGAGGCGGCGAAGACGAGCACGGCTCACATCTCCTCTGCGGCGGCCCCGCGGGCCTGGGCCAGGGTGTCCAGCTCCTGGAGCACGGGCAGGGCGAGGGCGAACGCGGTGGCGGGCCGCTCGTCGACCAGGTCGCGGGCGCGGTCCAGGCGGCTCTCGATGCTGCGCATGGCCCGTCCCCGGCTGCCGTCGGCGGTGACGGAGGCCTCCAGCTGTTCCTTGCCGAACAGGTGGGCGGCCTCGCTGAGCAGTTCGCGGGCCAGTTCGGCGAGTTCGGGGCTGCGGATGGGCTGCTGCTCGTACAGGCTGCGGGCGGCGACCAGGCACTCGGTGATGCGCTCGGTGATGCTCCAGGACAGGCGCCGGCCGAGGGCCGCCTCCGGGAAGACGGCCGCCGCGTTGTCCCAGAGGCCGGCTCCGTCGCCGTCCTCGATCCGCCGGTTCCACAGGTGTTCGAAGGCCTGCTCGCCCAGGCGGATCAGGCGGTCCTGCGCCTCGATGTTCCGGGAGAGCGCCGCGAGCTGGATGATCCGCTTGAGGAGCTGGGCGGAGAAGTCGGTCATCCGCCACTCCAGCGGCGCGCCGGACCGCTCGGACCCGGCGAGCGGCATGGTGACCCCCGGGTGGTGCAGCCGGACGGTGGGGTCGTCCCTGGTCATCCGGCTGGTGACGCGGCCCCGGTCGGCGAGGCGCTCCATGATGGCGACGGTGCGGGTGAGGTCGTCGTCGGTCGCCTTCCGGCGGATCAGGTCGTGGACGAGGATGGCCGCCACGGTGAGGGAGAAGTACTCCGACTCCAGCCGCAGTCCGGTGGTCTGCCAGGGGAGGTCCTCCAGGGGCCAGCGTTCGCTGCCGAAGCGGGCGATGGCCGACCAGTACTGCTGGCTGAGTTCCCAGCGCAGGCGTAACGCCTCGGCGAGCTTCTGCTGGTCGGCGTCGAGCAGGCCCAGGGTGAGGGTGCGCTCGGAGAACAGGTCCTGGATGCCGTCCAGGGCGACGACGGTGAAGTACACGTAGGGCAGCCGGTCGGCGATGCCGTCGGGCTGGCCCTGGACCGGGACGTCCAGGTCGACGACGGTCGGCGCGTCCTTCACCACGCCCCAGGCCCAGCCGCACTCGAAGAGCTGGCTCTCGTCCCGGATGCTCTCGTCGACCTCGATGCCGCGGCTGAGGCTTTCGATGATCGTGGCGCGCAGCGGGCGGAACTTGCGGGAGAACTGCTGGAGCACGGCCCGTTCGGACTGCTTGTTCTGCCCGATGACCTGGATCAGCCGCCGGCCCTGCTCGGACTCGGCGTCGAAGACGTTGACGGTGAAGGAGCGCAGCAGGCTGACCATCGCGGCGGTCAGCCGGGTGTTGGTGGCCTCCCGCAGTTCACCGAGCGATCTGCGCACCTCGGGCCGGGTGGTGTTCTCCTCGTAGACCTTGAGGAAGCCCAGGGTGGCCAGGCAGAGCGTGACGGACATGGAGTAGGCGTCGACGACGCCCAGCTGGGTCTGCTCGTGGGTGAGTTTCTGCTGCGGGTCGCTCGGCCTGAAGTAGTGCCCGCCGGAGAAGGTGGGGCTGTCGTCCGGCCCGGTGTGGGTGCGCATGAACTGGGACAGGACGGTGATCAGGTTGGGCGGGATCTCCAGCCGGCTGCCGACCCGCTCCAGGGCGCGCAGGACGTCCCGTTCGGTGGTGTCCGGTTGGTCGAGGCGGAACGCGGGGACCTCGGTGGCGGGGTACAGCAGGCAGAGCAGCCGCTCCGCGTCCGCGACGGAGCTCAGCCCGTCGGTGTCCCCCCAGACGAGCTTGCCGTCGTCGAACGAATGGCGGGCCGCGGCCCGCCAGATGTCCAGCAGATGCTGCCGTGGCTTGATCTGCATCCCCGCACCCCTCGTACAGACCTGGTTGCCCTGTGTTCAGACATGGTCCCCGTTCCTAGGGGACCGCAATCTCCGAATTGCGCCGTCCCAGGGCGAGGATGATTCCCTCGTGTCCCGGCCGCACCACGTGGTGCAGATCGTGGACCTCCAGCTCGGAGACGAAGGGCTCCAGGCTCTCCCGCACCCGGTCCTCGTTCACGCGGTAGGCCGGGTAACGGTGTTCGCCGACCTGGTAGCCGACCGACTCCTTCATGAACGCGGCGGCGAAGGGGGCCCCTTCGGTCAGCGCGTCCATGAAGCACCGTACGCCCCGCCGGAACTCCTCGGGGCACTCGGACATCGAGTCCGCGACGAAGAACATCGTCCCGATGTCCCAGCGCCGCTGTCCGTCGAGGTCGAGCAGGTTGGCCCGCTCCACGCGGACGATCTCGCTGAACCGGGTCCTCGGTTCGACGGCGGCGTAGGCGGGAGCCTTCCCCAGTTCGTTCCAGAAGGCGTCCCAGGCCTCGTCGTAGCCCTCGGGGGACGTCTGCCGCTCCAGGTACTCGACGTTCGGCTGCGCGTACTCGAGGAGGACCATCTTCTCGCACCACGGGAGCATGGCCAGGCCCGGATAGAGGTTCGCGCCGGCTCCGACGTCGACCCCTCGCATCGGGGCCGGGACGCCCCCGGCGAAGCACCTGCCGAAGTGGTCGCGCATCAGCCGCACGATCAGCAGGTCGACCTCGAGCGGGACGCGGTAGTTGAGGTCGACGTAGACCTCGGGATCGAACTGCGCCCATGGCGCGTCGGCGTTGCGATCCATCATCACCCTGTCGTGTTCCCTGTTCACGTCGGTACCGGACCAAACCCTGCGCTCTGCTTGCCCGTCCTCACGGACGTCGGCAGGTGGAGCGGAGTCTGCCGTTGTTCGCACGGTAAACCGGTACAGAACGCCTGGAGAGCCGGGAACCGGCCAGCCCCGGACGAAGAGGCGCACGGCGGGCGCACGTCAGCATTTCGCCGGCACACCTTAACTCGCCCTTGCCCGAAGCGAGTTGGACGCTCACTGTAGCGAGTTGGGATCACCGGACGCCACCGGGGCCCTCATCCTCACGGGTGAGCCTCCGCAAGGCTGCCGGTATTGACGGCTGCGCGTTCGCATGCCGTCCGCACGCCCGAACGTCCGAGTCTTCCGCACGTCCCGACTGGGGGTGGCATGACCGCCGAACCGCTGGAGCACGCCCTGGACCGCCGTGGGTACCTCGGGGAACCGGATCCGTTCCCCGGTCCCCGGCCCCTGGTCCTGCGGACGGCACAGGAATCCGACCTGCCCGAACTCCGGCGGCTCGACGAGGCGGTGTTCCAGGAGGTCGCGTACCCCGCCTTCCTGTTCCGCCAGCTCTACGACATGTACGCCGAGCACCTCCTGGTCCTCGACGACGGCGAGGACCGCCTGCGCGGCTACGTCCTGGCCGCGACCACGGCGCTCAGCCGGGAGAGCTGGATCCTGGGCCTGTGCGTGGCCGAGGAACGCCGCCGCCACGGTCTGGGCCGGGAGCTGATGGTGGCGGTCCTGGCCCGGCTGCGCGACGCCGGCATCGAACAGGTCCGCCTGACGGTGGAACCCGCCAACCGGGCGGCCGTCCTGCTCTACCGGTCCCTGGGCTTCCGTCCCGAGCAGCCCGGCGGGGGGCTGCGCCGGGACTACTTCGGCCCCGGCCAGGACCGCCTGATCATGCACCTCGGACTCACCGGGTTCCACTGAGCCGGGAGGGCCGGACCGGGGGCCGGACCGGTCCCGGGGAGGGTCAGGAGGGGGTCCGTGCCACCGTCAGCAGCCGGGTCACGTCGGTCGCGCAGAGGGTGAGGGCGGCGCCGACGGTGGACAGCGTGTCGCGTTCGGCGGGGGTGTAGGGGCCGTCGGCGAGGGCGATGCGGGCCCCCTGGAGGAAGATCGACTCGCGGCCCGCGGCGGCGAGGTGCGGGGCCAGCGGGTCCAGGGCCTCGTGCAGTTCGATGGCGAGGCCCGCCGCGCAGGGCTCGTCGGTGAAGCGGCCGGTGTCGGCGGCCAGCGCCTCGACGAGGGCCGCCAGCCGCTCCTGGGTGCAGTCCTCGAAGCCGGCCGCGCGGACGGCGGCCACGGCGGTCTCCAGGGGGCCGCGGGCGCCGGTGCCGCCCGCGGCCAGCACCGCGAGGGCGACGGTGTGCACGGCGTCGCGGAGCATCACGGAGAAGCGGGTGGTGGTGGGGTGGTCCAGCACGTCGGTGCCGAAGTGGCGGCGGCAGGCCGCGCATTCGACGACCGGGCCGGTCGCGCCGCGGGGCAGCAGGGGCACGCCCAGGAGGGCGAAACGGCGCTGTCCGGTCAGCCGCTGGTAGTTGCGGTCGCCGCCGCAGCCGGGGCAGAAGAACTCTCCGTCGCCGACGGCCGTCCACGCGGTCCGGGTGCCCAGCAGGCGTGGTAGTCCGGTCACGGCGGCACGCTCGTCGGGTCCCCGTCCTGGCAGCACGTCGCACCTCCGCATCGCACCGGCCTCATCGCCGTGCCCCGTGATGTTAGCCACACGGGTGAGGCTGAGTCAGCACCTCCGACGAGACCTTTCCGTGACCTCCACCCGATGTGGCCGGTAAACGACGGGGCCCCGCCCGCCCCTCGGGGCGGGCGGGGCCGTCGGATCCCCCGGAGCGGCTGTTCAGCGGGCCGCCCGGTTGACGGCCGAGACGACCGCCTTCAGGGAGGCGCGGGTGGTGTTCGCGTCGATTCCGATGCCCCACAGGACCTTGTCGCCGATGGCGCACTCGATGTACGAGGCGGCCTGCGCGGAGGCGCCCTCGCTCATCGTGTGCTCCTGGTAGTCGAGCAGGCGCACGTCGATGCCGAGGGACTGCAGGGCGTCGAAGAACGCGGAGATCGGTCCGTTGCCGCTGCCGGTCAGCACGGTGTCGACGCCGTCGACGGCGGCCTCGACGGTGAGGGTGTCGACGCCGTCCCGGTCGGTGGTGGACTGGCCGTTCTTGACCTGGATGCGGCCCCAGGGGTTGTCCGGGTTGGGCAGGTACTCGTCCCGGAACACCGACCAGATGTCGGCCGGGGTGACCTCGCCGCCCTCGGCGTCCGTCTTGGCCTGGATGATCTTCGAGAACTCGATCTGCATCCGGCGGGGCAGGTCCAGCTTGTGGTCGTTCTTCAGGACGTAGGCGATGCCGCCCTTGCCGGACTGCGAGTTGACGCGGATGACGGCCTCGTAGGAGCGGCCGACGTCCTTGGGGTCGATGGGCAGGTACGGCACCGCCCACTCGATGTCGTCGACGGTGACGCCCCTGGCCCTGGCGTCGGCCTCCATGGCGTCGAAGCCCTTCTTGATGGCGTCCTGGTGGGAGCCGGAGAAGGACGTGTAGACCAGGTCGCCCACGTACGGGTGGCGCGGGTGGACGTCCATCTGGTTGCAGTACTCCCACGTGCGACGGATCTCGTCGATGTCGGAGAAGTCGATCTGCGGGTCGACGCCCTGGGAGAACAGGTTCATGCCCAGGGTGACCAGGTCGACGTTGCCGGTGCGCTCGCCCTGCCCGAACAGGCAGCCCTCGACGCGGTCGGCGCCGGCCATCAGGGCCAGCTCGGCGGCGGCCACGGCCGTGCCGCGGTCGTTGTGCGGGTGGACGGACAGGCAGACGTGCTCGCGGCGGGACAGGTGACGGCCCATCCACTCGAAGCGGTCGGCGTGCGTGGACGGCGTGGAGCGCTCCACGGTGGCCGGCAGGTTCAGGATGATCTCGCGTCCGGGGCCCGGCCGGTAGACGTCCATCACCGCCTCGCAGACCTCCAGCGCGAAGTCCAGCTCGGTGTCGGTGAAGATCTCGGGGCTGTACTGGTAGCCGAAGTGCGTCTCGGGGCCCAGCAGTTTCTCCGCGTACTCCACGACCAGGCGGGTGCCGTCGACGGCGATCTGCTTGATCTCGTCCTTGGAGCCGCGGAAGACGACCCGGCGGAAGACCGGCGCGGTCGCGTTGTACAGGTGCACGGTGGCGCGGTGGGCGCCCTTCAGGGACTCGACGGTCCGCTCGATCAGGTCCTCGCGGGCCTGGGTGAGCACGGAGATCGTGACGTCCTCGGGGATGGCGTCCGGGTCCTCGATGATGGAGCGCACGAAGTCGAAGTCGGTCTGGCCGGAGGCCGGGAAGCCGACCTCGATCTCCTTGTAGCCCATCCTGACCAGCAGGTCGAACATCGCGCGCTTGCGGGCGGGCGACATGGGGTCGATCAGGGACTGGTTGCCGTCGCGCAGGTCGGTGGAGAGCCAGCGGGGAGCGGTGGTGATCCGCTTCTGGGGCCAGGTGCGGTCCGGGAGGTCGACCTGCTCGTAGCGACCGTACTTGTGGATCGGCATGGGGCTGGGCTGCTGGCGGTTGGCCATGGTGCGTGGGCTCCTCGATGGTCCGCGGTCATCCGGTGGGATCCGGAAGGTACGGCCGACGGCGCAACGCCGAACTCCGCGGGGAGGGGGTCGGCCTCGACTACAGGCCCTCGCCGCGGCAGCTAAGGAGAAGCAGCCCGAAACGCATGATGCTGCGCAGCTTAACCGAGACGTGCTCCACGCGAGGGTCCGTATCATTATGCGGGACGACAGGGAGGAAGGGGACAAAGAGTGCCGTATACCACTCGGAGGTGACTCTGCGTGGGGATCGGCGGCACATTTCACCCGTCACGACCGAGGATGCGTCGCACATGGTGACATCACCGTCACGCGGTGCGATGGTGCGGAGCATGACGACCACCGCGGGCTCCGGGCCCGTCTTCTGCACCATCGTCCCGCCGCACGTCCTGGACCGGCTCGCGCGGGCCGACGACCCCGCCCTCTCCGGCCCCGCCCGCCACACCCTCCAGCGCGACGCCTACGAGCGCACCCGGCGCCGCCTGACCACGGTGGTCGGCGCCGCGGCCGCCCCGGCCCCCGCCGGGGCCGAACCCGGCAAGCCGCACCGGACGATCCACGACGCCCGGCACCGCACCGCGCTGCCGGGGACGAAGGTCCGCGAGGAGGGGCAGGAGCCCGGCAGGGACGCCACCGTCAACCGCGCCTACGCGGGCCTCGGCGCCACCTTCGAGCTGTTCCTCCGGGCCTTCTCCCGCGACTCGATCGACGGTTCGGGCCTGCCGCTGGTCGCGACCGTGCACTACGACCGCGACTACAACAACGCCTTCTGGAACGGCGAGCAGATGGTGTTCGGCGACGGGGACGGGGAGATCTTCCTCGACTTCACGATCCCCGTCGACGTCATCGGCCACGAACTCGCGCACGGCGTCACCCAGTACACCGCCAACCTGGCCTACTTCGGCCAGTCCGGCGCGCTCAACGAGTCGGTGTCGGACGTCTTCGGCTCCCTCATCAAGCAGTACACGCTGGGCCAGGCCGCCGGCGACGCCGACTGGCTGATCGGCGCCGGGCTGCTCGCCCCGCGGGTGACGGGGGTGGCGCTGCGCTCGATGAAGGAGCCGGGCACGGCGTACGACGACGACGTCCTCGGCAAGGACCCGCAGCCCGCCACGATGGACGACTACGTCCACACCGGCCGGGACAACGGCGGCGTGCACATCAACTCCGGCATCCCCAACCACGCCTTCTACCTGGCGGCCACCGCCCTCGGCGGGAACGCCTGGGAGCGGGCCGGGCAGATCTGGTACGACGTGCTGACCGGCGGTGAACTGGTGGAGGACGCGCAGTTCACGGACTTCGCGACGCTGACGGTGAAGGCGGCGCGGGAGCGGTTCGGCGAGGGCGAGGAGCTGCGGGCGGTCTCGAAGGCGTGGGAGCGGGTGGGGGTGCCGACGCTGTGAGGCCGGGAGGGCCCGGAGGGGCGCCGGGCCCGTCCGGAGGGCCGCCGGGGTGGGCGGCGGGCCCGTTCTCGTACTAGACAGGAACCATGCGAATTCAGGTGCGGCGCACGGGCGGCTTCGCGGGGATCGAGCGGCAGGCCGAGGTGGACACCTCGGACCGGGCCGACGCCGGCGAGTGGCACGCCCTGGCCGAGCGGGCCGTCACCGGCTGCCGGGACACCCCGCCCGCCGGGGTCCCGGACGGCTTCAGCTACCGGATCACGGTGGACGGGAGGTCGGTGTACTGCGCCGACCCCCGGCTGACCGGGGAGCAGCGCGCGCTGATCGGCAGAGTGCTCCGGGAGGGTGCGTAACCGCCTTCCCCGGCAAGGGAGTCGGCCGCACGGGCGTTGACTTCCGTCGTCGCCGGTACGGATGATCCGCCCCATGGCGACGACGAATCCGGTGCCCCGTTTCCCGGACGGCTTCCTGTGGGGCGTGTCGACCTCGGCGCACCAGATCGAGGGCGCGGCAAACGCGCGCGAACCGTCCGTGTGGGACGTGTTCACGGCCGGACCGGGCCGGGTGCGGGACGGTTCGACGGCGGCGGTGGCCTGCGACCACGTGCACCGGTACCGCGAGGACGTGGCGCTCCTGGCCGGACTGGGCGTGGACGCGTACCGCTTCTCCGTCTCCTGGCCCCGGGTGCGCGCGCGGGGCGGTCTGGACTTCTACGACCGTTTGGTCGACGAGCTGTGCGCCGCGGGCGTACGGCCGGTGCCGACGCTGTTCCACTGGGACCTGCCGGCCGGTCTGGACTGGCTGGAACGCGGCACCGCGGAGCGGTTCGCGGAGTACGCCGGTGAGGTCGCCGGCCGTCTCGGCGACCGGGTGCAGCGCTGGATCACCCTCAACGAACCCGCCGAGCACACCCTGCTGGGCCATGCGCTGGGCGTCCACGCCCCCGGACGGCGGCTGCTCTTCGACGCGCTGCCGGTGGCGCACCACCAGCTCCTCGCGCACGGGCTGGCGGTGCGCGCCCTGCGCGCGGCCGGCGCCGGCTCCATCGGGATCGCCAACTCCCACGGTCCGACCTGGCCGGCCTCCCCCGACCCGGCGGACGTGGCGGCGGCGGACTTCTACGACGCGCTCCTGAACCGCCTGTTCGCCGAGCCCGTGCTGCTCGGCCGCTACCCGGACGGCCTGGGCGACCTGATGCCGGGCGACGTCGGGGCGGACCTGGAGGTCATCGCGGAACCGGTCGACTGGTACGGCGTCAACTACTACGCGCCGACCCGGGTGGGCGCCCCCCGGGGCACGGAGATCGACTTCGGCGGTGTCCGGATGCCGGCCGAACTGCCCTTCTCGGTACGGGAGATCGAGGGGTATCCGGTGACGGACTTCGGCTGGCCGGTGGTCCCCGGGGCCCTGACCGAACTCCTCACCGCGTTCCGCGCCCGCTACGGCGACCGGCTCCCCCCGGTCGTCATCACCGAGAACGGCTGCTCCTACGAGGGGATCGACGACCGGGAGCGCATCGCCTACCTCGACGGCCACCTCCGCGCCCTGCACCAGGCGATGGAGGCGGGCGTGGACGTGCGCGGCTACTTCGTGTGGTCCCTGATGGACAACTTCGAGTGGGCGGAGGGGTACGCCCGCCGCTTCGGTCTCGTCCACGTGGACTTCGGGACCCTGCGGCGCACGCCGAAGTCGTCCTACGGCTGGCTGCGGGAGGTGCTGCGCGAGCAGCACCGCTGAGGCCGCCGCGGGGCGGGGCCCCGGCGCCCGTCCCGCGCCGGAAACCGGGCTCGGAAACCGGGCTCAGAACCCCAGGCGGCGCAGCTGCTTCGGGTCCCGCTGCCAGTCCTTGGCGACCTTGACGTGCAGGTCGAGGAAGACGGGGGTGCCGAGCAGGGCCTCGATCTGCTTGCGCGACTTGATGCCGACGTCCTTGAGGCGTTTGCCCTTGGGGCCGATGACGATGCCCTTCTGGCTGGTGCGCTCGATGTAGAGGTTGGCGTGGATGTCGAGGAGGGGCTTGTCGGCGGGGCGGTCCTCGCGGGGCAGCATCTCCTCCACGACCACGGCGATGGAGTGCGGCAGCTCGTCGCGGACGCCCTCCAGGGCGGCCTCGCGGATCAGTTCGGCCACCATGACCATTTCGGGCTCGTCGGTCAGGTCGCCCTCGGGGTAGAGGGCGGGGCCCTTGGGCATCAGCGGGACGAGGAGGTCGGCCAGCAGGTCGACCTGCTGGTTCGCGGTCGCCGACACCGGGACGATCTCCGCCCAGGTGATGCCGAGCTCCTTGCCCAGCAGGTCGACGGCGATCAGCTGCTCGGCGAGCGCCTTGCCGTCCACCAGGTCGGTCTTGGTGACGATGGCGACCTTGGGGGTCTTCTTGATCCCGGCCAGTTCCTTGGCGATGAAGCGGTCGCCGGGGCCGATCTTCTGGTCCGCGGGGATGCAGAAGCCGATCGCGTCGACCTCGGCCCAGGTGGTGCGGACCACGTCGTTCAGCCGCTCGCCGAGCAGGGTGCGCGGCTTGTGCAGGCCGGGGGTGTCGACGAGGATCAGCTGCGCGTCGGGGCGGTGGACGATGCCGCGCACGGTGTGCCGGGTCGTCTGCGGCCGGTTGGAGGTGATCGCCACCTTCTGCCCGACCAGAGCGTTCGTGAGGGTGGACTTGCCCGCGTTGGGGCGGCCCACGAAGCAGGCGAAGCCGGCCCGGTGGTCTGCTTCGGCCGGCTGCTCGGATGACTGGGTACGAACACTCATGCCGCCCATTCTCCCTGATCCCCGGAGCCCCGCCGTACCACCCGCCCGTGCCGGTCTGCGGGGGCCGGGCACCCCGTGAGATGCCCGGCCCGGGGACAGCGGGATCGAACGGTGGCCGAACGGTGGTCGTGCGGGCCTCGTGGGGGGGCGGGGCCCGGGTCAGTCGAAGACGAACGGGCCCGGTGACTGCGGGCCCTGGGCCGTGCACGTGAGGGAGATGAGGCCGAACGCGGTCACCTTCAGCGTGCCGCCGAACGCCTCCGGGCTGTCGCCGGACGCCACGGTCCCGGAGAGCGGGCCGACCTCCAGGGCGTCCCCGGTCGCCACGACCGGGTTCTTGGTGCCCTTGAAGACGGTGGTGCCGCCGCCGGCCTCGACCGGGGTGAGCGTCGGGACGAGCGAGTCCCGGCCGATCGCGAGGGGCGCGGTGACCGCGGAGGTGGTGAGGGGGACGGTGGCGGACGTGCCGCTCTGGGCGGCCGTGAGGGTGGCGTCGCCACCGCCCCGGCTTCCGCGGTCGGCGTCGACGGTCGCCGTCCCGGGGGCGACGGCGGCGGCGGAGGGGGGCGAGGGCGAGCCCGCAGGCCGTCACGACGGCGGCCAGGGACGCGCCGGTACCGATCCGTGTGCCTCTCACGGAGTCCGGTTCCCTCTCCGCGAGGGGGGGAGCGCCCGGCGGGTGAGGGCGGTCCTCACGCCGCGCGGGGCAGGGACCGGCGGACCGTTCCTGACGGCCCGTCGGGAACAACGGTTCCACCGATGCGCGGGAGGCCGGGGGCGGCAAAGTGGAATGCAGGCCCCTTCACCCCGGACGACGCCCGGGGTCCGCCGGGGTCATCCCGCGGTCGACGTCTCCAGGACCGTTCCGTCCGGGGCGGCCAGGAGGACCGGGGTCGCGGGGCCGCCGAGGTCCCGTACCGCCGCGCGGTCCGTGTCCGGCACCGAACCGGCGTCCGTCACCACGGCCGCCGCCTCCAGCGACTGCGCGCCGGACGCCACCGCCATCGCCACCGCCGTCTGCAGGGCGGTCAGCCTCAGGGAGTCCAGGGCCACCGTCCCGGCGACGTAGGTCCGGCCGTTCTCGTCCCGTACGGCGGCCCCCTCGGGCACACCGTTGCGGGCCCGCGCGGAACGGGCCAGGGTGACGATCTTGAGGTCCTCGGGGTCGAGCGCGCTGCTGTCGGTCATGGCCCCGAGCATACGGAGCGCGGCCCCGGGGACGGGTCCCCGGGGCCGCTCGCGGTGCCGCGTCCCGGCGCGGCACGGTGCCCGTGGCGGGCCCGGCGCCTCACGGACGGTCGAGGCGGAGGCGTTCGGCGCGCGGCAGGCCGGCGACGACCAGGTCGTAGGAGTCCTCGACCAGTTCCCGGACCAGCCGGTCCGGGAGGCCGCCGTCGACGGTCACCGTGTTCCAGTGCCGTTTGTTCATGTGCCAGCCGGGGACGATCAGGTCCGGGTGCGCGGCGCGGAGCCGGACGGCGTCCTGCGGATCGCACTTGAGGTTGACCTTCAGGGGCCGCGCGTCCAGATCCGCCAGGGCGAAGAGCTTGCCCCCGACCTTGAAGACCGAGATCCGCGGGCCGAACGGGAAGTCCTCCACGGCCGCGCCGAAGGAGAGGCAGAGGGCGCGCAGGCGTGCCGGGGTCATGCCGACCGCTCCTGCGCCGCCGCCTCTTCCGCCTTCTCTGCCTCTTCCGCCTCGTCCCGGGAGGGGTCGGTCGACTCCCCCGGGTCCTCGGGGCCGACCGGCTCCACCAGCACGGTGACGATCTTGTTGCGGCGGCCGGCCGCCGCCTCCGCCGTCAGCCGCAGCCGGCGCTCGTCGGGGAGGTCGACCACCGCGGACGCGCCCGCGATCGGCACCCGGCCGAGCCGTTTGGCGAGCAGCCCGCCGACGGTCTCCACGTCCTCGTCGTCGTACTCCTCCAGGCCGTACAGCTCGCCGAGGTCGGTGATGTCGAGGCGGGCGGTGACCCGGTAGCGCTCCTCGTCGAGTTCCTCCACCGGCGCGATCTCGCGGTCGTACTCGTCGGTGATCTCGCCGACGATCTCCTCGAGGATGTCCTCGATGGTGACGATGCCGGCGGTGCCGCCGTACTCGTCGATGACGACGGCGACGTGGTTGCGTTCCTTCTGCATCTCGCGCAGCAGGTCACCGGCGTTCTTGGTGTCGGGCACGAAGTACGCGGGCCGCATCGCCGTGGACACCAGTTCGCTCTCCGCGTCCCGGTTGATGTGCGTCTTGCGGGCCAGGTCCTTCATGTACACGATGCCGACGACGTCGTCCTCGTTGTCGCCGGTCACCGGCATCCGGGAGAAGCCGGAGCGCAGGGCGAGGGTGAGGGCCTGCCGGATGGTCCTGTAGCGCTCGATCATCACCAGGTCGGTGCGCGGGACCATGACCTCGCGGACGAGGGTGTCGCCCAGTTCGAAGACGGAGTGCACCATGCGGCGCTCCTCGTCCTCGATCAGGGACTCCTGTTCGGCGAGGTCGACCAGGGCGCGCAGTTCCGCCTCCGAGGCGAAGGGGCCGCGGCGGAAGCCCTTGCCGGGGGTGAGCGCGTTGCCGATGAGGATCAGCAGGTTCGGGATCGGGCCCATGATCCGGGCGAGCGGCAGCAGGACGTACGCCGCGGCCGTGGCCGTGTTCAGGGGGTGCTGGCGGCCGATGGTGCGCGGCGAGACGCCGACGGCGACGTAGGAGACGAGGACCATGACCGCGATGGCGATCAGCAGGGCCTCGGTGGTGCCGTCGAACGCGCGCAGGCAGGCGTAGGTGACCAGCGCGGCGGCGGCCATCTCGCAGCCGACGCGGACCAGCAGCGCCACGTTGAGGTAGCGGGTGGGGTCGGCGGCGATCCTGGCCAGCCGTGCGCTGCCCCGGCGGTCGGAGCGCACGGCCTCCTCGGCCCGGAAGGTGGAGATCCGGGCTATGCCCGCCTCCGCGCAGGCGAACAGCCAGGCGACGACGATCAGGGCGATCGCGCCCAGGACGAGGTGCCGGCTCATGAGACGGTCGGGGCGGGGGACGGGCCCGTGATGCCCTTCTCCGCGCGCCAGCCGTCGACGATGGCGGCCTGGAGGCCGAACATCTCGGCCTTCTCGTCGGGCTCCTCGTGGTCGAAGCCCAGCAGGTGCAGCACACCGTGGACGGTGAGCAGCTGGAGCTCCTCGTCCATGGTGTGCCGCGTCGGCGCCTCGGCGCCCTGCCGGGCGGCGACCTCGGGGCACAGCACGATGTCGCCGAGCAGCCCCTGCGGGGGCTCGGCCTCGTCCTTCGCCGGCGGCCGCAGCTCGTCCATCGGGAACGACATGACGTCCGTCGGCCCCGGCAGGTCCATCCACTGGATGTGGAGCTCTTCCATCGCGGCGGCGTCCACCACGATCACCGAGAGTTCGGAGAGCGGGTGGATGCGCATCCGCGCGAGCGCGTAGCGGGCGATGTCGAGGATCGCCTGCTCGTCGACCTCGGTTCCGGACTCGTTGTTGACGTCGATCGACATCTGCTGCTCGGTCTACTTCCCCTTGTGCCCGGACCTGTCCCGGCCGCTCTTGTGCGTGCCGTTCTCGGTGCCGTGCTCGCTGTCGTACTGCTCGTACGCGTCGACGATACGGCCCACCAGGCGGTGGCGTACGACGTCCTGCGACGACAGCCGGGAGAAGTGGACGTCCTCGAGGCCCTCCAGGATCTCCTGCACCTGCCGCAGACCGGACTTGGTGCCGCTCGGCAGGTCGACCTGGGTGACGTCGCCCGTGATGACGATCTTCGAGTCGAACCCGAGCCGGGTGAGGAACATCTTCATCTGCTCGGGGCTGGTGTTCTGCGCCTCGTCCAGGATGATGAAGGCGTCGTTCAGGGTGCGCCCCCGCATGTACGCCAGCGGCGCGACCTCGATGGTCCCGGCCGCCATCAGGCGGGGGATGGAGTCGGGGTCGAGCATGTCGTGCAGGGCGTCGTAGAGCGGGCGCAGGTACGGGTCGATCTTCTCGTAGAGGGTGCCGGGCAGGAAGCCCAGGCGCTCTCCGGCCTCGACCGCGGGGCGGGTCAGGATGATGCGGTTGACCTGCTTGGACTGCAGGGCCTGCACCGCCTTGGCCATGGCGAGGTAGGTCTTGCCGGTACCGGCGGGTCCTATGCCGAAGACGACGGTGTGCTTGTCGATCGCGTCCACGTAGCGCTTCTGGTTGAGCGTCTTGGGACGGATCGTGCGGCCCCGCGAGGACAGGATGTTCTGGGTGAGCACCTGGGCCGGGGTCTCCTGGCCGTCGCTCTCCCCGTTCTCGCTGGCCTTCAGCATCGCGATCGAGCGTTCCACCGCGTCCTCCGTCATCGGCTGCCCGGTGCGGAGCACCAGCATCATCTCGTCGAACACGCGCGAGACGAGGGCTACTTCCGTGGCATCGCCGACCGCGCTGATCTCATTGCCCCGGACGTGGATGTCGGCCCCCGGGAAGGCCTTCTCGATCACGCGGAGCAGGGAGTCGCCCGATCCCAGCACGGTCACCATGGGGTGCTTGGCCGGGACGGTGAGCTGTACTCTCGCCTGCTCCTGCGCGGGGGTGTGAGCTGTGGGTGTCTGAGTCATGGGCCGGCGCTGAAGGCCTGCGGTTCCTCCTCGTCAGGGCCGCGCAGCTGAGGGCGGCCTCGCGACTCCCAGGGTACGACGCGGGGGTGACAACCCTGTAGGCCTTATTCACAGTGTGATGACTGGGGGCCGGTGCGGGAGGGGCGACGGAGGGGTTTCGGG
>NZ_LIRG01000114.1 GCF_001419695.1 Streptomyces prasinopilosus | reverse complement strand
CGCCGGAACCGCCGGAGCCGGGACGGGACCGGCCGGCACGAGCTTGACCTCGAGCGGACTTGAGGTCGAACAGTGGACCCCACCACGGCGGCCACCCGGGCCGGCGTCCGGGCCGGACGTCCGCCCGGACCGGCGCACCGGACCCGCCGCCCCGACCGCACCCCCGGGAGACGCCCATGCACGCCGTCCGCCTGCACGCCTTCGGTCCCGCCGAGAACCTCGTCCACGAACGGGTCGAGGACCCCCGGCCGGGCCCCGGCCAGGTGCGCATCGCCGTCCGGGCCGCCGGGGTCCACCTCCTGGACACCGCCCTGCGCCGGGGCCACCAGGGGCCCGCGCCCACACCCACCGCCCTGCCCACCGTCCCCGGCCGCGAGGTCGCCGGAGTCGTCGACGCACTCGGCGACGGCACGCCCGCGCACTGGCTCGGCCGACGCGTCGTCGCCCACCTCGGGTTCGCCCCCGGCGGTTACGCGGAGCTGGCCGTCACCGACGCCGACCGCCTGCACGAGATCCCGGAGGGCCTGGACTTCGCCGGGGCCGTCGCCATGATCGGCACCGGCCGCACGGCCATGGGCGTCGTGCAGTTCGCCGAACCCGGCCCCGGGGACGTGGTCGTCGTCCCCGCCGCGGCCGGCGGCATCGGCACCCTCCTCGTGCAGTACGCCAAGAACGCGGGCGCCACCGTCATCGGCCTCGCCGGAGGCCCCGGGAAGACCGCCCTGGTCTCGGCGAACGGCGCCGACCTCGCCGTCGACTACACGGACCCGGCCTGGCCCGCACGACTCGCCGCCCACAAGGGCGAGGTGACCGTCGTCTACGACGGCGTGGGCGGTGACGTCGCCCGCACGCTCCTCCCCCTGCTCGCCCCCGGCGGCCGCCACGTCGTCTTCGGCTGGTCCGCCCAGGGCCCCGACAGCGCCGGACCCCACCTCGTCGACGGCGTCTCCCTCAACGTCCTCGGCCCCGAGATGATGCGCAGGGCGGGCGGCCCCCGTCCCGTACGCACCCTCGAACTGCGCGCCCTGGCCGAAGCCGCCGAAGGCCGGCTCACCCCCGCCGTCCACCGCTTCCCCCTCGCCGAGGCCGCGGCCGCCCACCGCGCCCTGGAGAACCGGGGCACCACCGGAAAAGTCGTCCTGGAGCCGTGAGTTCCGTACTACGGTGCCCAGCGTGATCCACGTACCCGAGGAACTCGCCGCGACGCAGGAGAAGTTCAACGGGGAGGCGGGCCGCGCCTTCGTCGCCCGGCTGCCCGGTCTGGCCGCCGCCTTCCTGGAGCGCTGGGACCTGCGCGTCACCGGCGCGCCGATGCACGGCGTGTGCGCCCTGGTCCTGCCCGTCGACCGCGCGGACGGCACACCCGCCGTGCTGAAGCTCCAGATCCTGGACGAGGAGAGCGAGGGCGAGCCGGTCGCCCTGCGGATCTGGGACGGCGACGGGGCGGTCCGCCTGCTGGAGCACGACGCGGCCACCTGCACCATGCTGCTGGAACGCCTCGACACCTCCCGGATGCTCTCCCGCCTCCCGGACGCCCACGAGGCCGTCCTGGTGATCGCCCGCCTCCTCGCCCGCCTCACCGCCGTCCCCGCCCCGCCGGGCCTGCGCCGCCTCGGCGACATCGCCCGCGCCATGCTGGAGCGGACCCCCCGGGCCCTGGCCCGCGTCCCGGACCCGGCGGCCCGCCGCGTCCTCGCCGACTGCGCGGCGGCCGTACGGGAGGTCGTGGACGAGCCCGGCGACCGCCTCCTGCACTGGGACCTGCACGAGGAGAACGTCCTGGCCGCCGGCCGCGCCGACTGGCTCGCCATCGACCCCAAGCCGCTCGCCGGCGACCCCGGCTTCGACCTCTGGCCGGCCCTGGACAACCGCTTCGACGCCGCCGACGTCCCCTGGCGCTTCGACGCGATGACCGACGTCCTCGGCCTGGACCGCGAGCGGGCCCGCGCCTGGACGTACGGCCGGGTGCTGCAGAACTGCCTCTGGGACCTCGAGGACGGCCGCCCCCTGGAGGACCGCCAACTGGAGATCGCCCGCCGCCTGGGCGGCCGCATGACCTGAGGCTCCCGGCCGGGGCGGGCCCGGGACGGCGGAAAGGGTGGGGTACTCGTCATTGCGGCCCTCACGTCCGCTGCGAAGGATGGACGCCATGACGCAGCGATCCGTGCTGGTCGTCGTCTTCGACGACGTGCAGAGTCTCGACGTGACCGGCCCCGTGGAGGTGTTCACGGGGGCGGGACGCCACAGCGGGGACCCGTACGGGATCCGCACCGCCTCGCTCGACGGCGCCCCGGTCCGCACCTCGAGCGGCCTCACCCTGGTCCCGGATTGCGCGCTGCCCGACGCCGGGACACCGCACACCCTGCTCGTCCCAGGCGGCCACGGCACCCGCCGCCCCGCACCCGGCCTGATCGACTGGCTGCGGAAGCACGCCCGGTACGCCGAGCGCGTCGTGTCCGTGTGCAGCGGGGCGCTGCTGCTGGCCGGGGCCGGACTGCTCGACGGCCGCCGGGCGACGACCCACTGGTCCCTCTGCGGCCACCTGGCCGAAAGGTACCCGGACGTGGAGGTCGATCCGGATCCGATCTTCGTGCGCGACGGGAACGTCACCACCTCCGCCGGAGTCACCGCGGGCATCGATCTCGCGCTCGCCCTGGTCGAGGAGGACCACGGCAGGGACACCGCGCTCACCGTCGCCCGCCATCTCGTCGTCTTCCTCCGGCGCCCGGGCAACCAGGCGCAGTTCAGTGCCCAGCTCGCCGCCCAGACCGCCCGTCGTGAGCCCCTGCGCGAGCTCCAGCAGTGGATCACCGAGCACCCGGACGCGGACCTGTCCGTCGAACGCCTCGCGGAGCGCGCCGGGTTCTCCCCCCGGCACTTCGCCCGCGCCTTCCGGTCGGAGACCGGGACGACACCGGGCCGGTACGTCGGGCGCGTACGCCTGGAGCAGGCCCGGCGGCTCCTCGAGGACACGGCCGACGGCGTGGAACGGATCTCCCGCGCCTGCGGCTACGGCACGCCGGAGGCGATGCGCCGCGCCTTCGTGAAGGCCCTGGGCACCGCCCCGGCCGAATACCGGCGTCGCTTCCACCCGGATCCCCCCGTACGCGTCCCGTGAACCCGCCCACCGGAAGGCCGCCGACCATGCAGATCGCGATCGTCCTCTTCGACCGCTTCACCGCCCTGGACGCGATCGGTCCCTACGAGATGCTCTGCCGCATCCCCGGCGCCGACACCGTCTTCGTCGCCCGACGGCCCGGCCCCGTACGCAACGACCGCGGCGACCTCGCGCTCGTCGCGGACAGGGCGTTCGAGGAGGTGCCGGCCCCGGACGTCGTGGTGGTGCCCGGCGGCCCGGGCCAGTCCGCCCGGATGGACGACGAGGCACTGCTCGGCTGGCTGCGCACCGCCAGTGCCACCAGCACCTGGACGACGTCCGTGTGCACGGGATCGCTCCTGCTCGCGGCGGCCGGACTGCTCGAAGGCCGCCGCGCCACCTCGCACTGGCTGGCGCTCGACAGCCTCGCCGCGTTCGGCGCCGAGCCGACCGGGGAACGCGTCGTCACCGACGGCAGGTTCATCACCGCGGCCGGCGTCTCCGCCGGCATCGACATGGGCCTCACCCTGGTCGGCAGGATCGCCGGCGACGAGCACGCGCAGCTCGTGCAGCTGGGAACCGAGTACGACCCCCAGCCGTCGTACGACGCGGGCTCGCCGCGGAAGGCCCCGGCCGCACTCGTCGACAGGCTCCGCGCCCGGAGCCGGTTCGTCCTCCGGTAGTCCCGCCGGACGCCCGGCCCCGCACCCGCTCGCGCACGGGGCGGGAGGCTCAGTCGCCGCAGAACTCGGCCTCCATGACCGCTCTGCCGTTCCCCGCCCAGTCGCCGTTGAAGTTGAACGCCAGGGAGTGCCGGCCGTCCTGCGTCGTACCGGCGCCGGTGCTGGAGCCGGAGATGCCGCCGCTGTGGCCCCAGACATTCGTGCCGCAGCCCAGCGGCACCTTCATCAGGCCGAGGCCGTAGTCCGTTCCGGTGCCCGTGGGCACCGTGGTGGTCATCTCGTCCAGCTGCTCCGGAGGGAGCAGCCGGCCCGTCAGCAGGGCGCGGTAGAAGCGGTTCAGGTCCCGGGAGTCGGAGATCATCTCGCCCGCCGAGAAGGCGCGGGAGGGGTTGAGGAGCGTGACGTCGTAGGCGGGGCCCGTCGCGGTGGAGGCCGGCTTGGAGTAGGCGCGGCTGCTGGGGCGGGGCAGGGAGGCCCGGGTGCCGGGGACCGAGGTGGCGGTCAGGCGCAGGGGCTCGATGACGCGCCGGCGGACCTCCTCGCCGTAGGGGCGGCCGGTGGCCCTCTCGATCACCAGGGCCGCCAGGACGTAGTTGGTGTTGGAGTACCTCCAGGAGGCGCCGGGCTCGAAGTACGGCTCGTGGGCCAGGGCGTCCCGCACCAGCTCCTGCGGGGTCCGGGTGTCGTAGCGGTGCGCGAAGAAGCCCTCCTTCGTGGAGTACGCGCGGCGGTACTCCTCGCCCGACGTGTAGTCGAAGATGCCGCTGGTGTGGTTCAGCAGCTGCCTCAGGGTGATCCGGGTGCCGTCGTGGCCGTTGCCGCTCACCAGGCCGGGCAGCCAGGCGTCGACGGTGTCGTCCAGGGACAGCCCGCCCTCCGCCTCCAGTTGGAGCAGCACCGTCGCCACGAAGGTCTTGGTGATGCTGCCGACCCGGTAGCGGTCGTGCGGGGAGCGCTTCTGCCCCGTGCGCAGGTCGCCCACTCCGGCGGTCGCCGACCAGGTGCCCCGCCGGTCCCTCGCCGTCGCCGTCACCCCGGGCACGCCGGCGTCGACCGCGGCCCGCAGCGCCTGACGGGTCGCCAGGTGGTCGCCGCTCGCGTCCCCCGCTCCGGCTCCCGGGCCCGGGGGCGCCGCCACGGCGGGGGCCGCCAGGACCGCCGAGAGCGCTGCCGCCACCACCGCCACCGCCGTCGTCCGCATCCGCACGCTCGTGCCTCCCCTGTCTCTCGGGTGTGGTCGCAGGAAGGGACCGGGACGGGCCCTGCGGGGTTGCCCCGGTCACGGTGAACGGCCGGTTCCTGCCCTTCGGGCGCCGTTCCCCCCCGGCCGGTGAACCGCACGGGACCGGCCGCCGGCCGTTCGTGCGACTCGCCTCGTGGGGGGGGGCGCCTCCGCTTCCGTCCGAAGCCCCCGCCGGCACCGGACCCGGGGCCGGCGCCGCCGCGCCCACCGCCGGCACCGCACCCCCGAACGAAGAACCCCAGGCCAGACGGTGCTGACCTGGGGTTCCACCAGAGCCCCCTGTCGGATTCGAACCGACGACCTACGCATTACAAGTGCGTTGCTCTGGCCATCTGAGCTAAGGAGGCGCCGCGTCCGCGCGGAGCGCGCGAGGGCGGGTCCACTGTACACAGAGCGGCTTTCGCCGAGCCACGTACGCGAGGGCCGCGGAGCCCCCGCGCGCTCCGGCCCGCGCACTCCTCCCCGCTCGCTTCACCCCACTCTCCAGTCCGCTCACTCCAGTCCGTACGCGAAGGTGTACGGCACCTCCGTCTCCCCGTGCCGGGAGGTGAACCCGCCGGTGCCGCGCAGCCCGGCCAGTTCTCCGGTGCCCGAGCCCTCGACGACCTCGAAGGTGCAGTGGACGGTCCCGTCGGAGCCGAAGCGCCCGCGCTCCTCGAGGACGAAGGCGCCCTCGCGTCCGTCGACCCGGCCGCGGACGAGTTCCATGCCGGCGAAGGAGCCGGTCGTGGCGGTCAGGTAGGAGACGGTGTAGTCGCAGGTCGTGGACTCGGCCTCGATGCCTCCGGCGAAGGCGTTGGTGACGGTGGCGTGGGCGAGCCGGGGGTGGGTGTCCTCCGGGCCCACGGGGGCCTCCTTCCAGTCGGCGAAGGTGAAGTGGCCGGTGGTCCGGGTGACGGGCATGGAGGTGCTCCTTCGGTCGTGTGCGGTCGTGTTCGGTCGTGCCGCCGGCGGGACCGTCCCCGGCCCGGCACGGCCATCCTGGGAGCCGTACCTGACACCTCCTGTCAGGTACGGCCGGGGCGCGGGAGAATGCGTCCCGTGCGCGCCGACCGGCTTCTCTCCCTGCTCCTGCTGCTGCAGAACCGTGGCCTGATGACCGCCCCCGGCCTCGCGGCGGAGCTGGAGGTCTCGGTGCGCACCGTCTACCGGGACATCGAGGCGCTCGGCGCGGCCGGGGTGCCGGTCCGCGCCGAGCGGGGGCCGCNNCGCCTGGTTCCGCGACGCGGACCCGGTGCCGCACCTGGAGCGGATCGCCGGGGCGGTGTGGGAGCGGCGGGTGCTGCGCACCCGTTACCGGCGATGGCGGGGCGAGGTGGACCGGGAGGTCCGTCCCCTGGGGCTCGTACTGAAGGGCGGCATCTGGTACCTCGTGGCGTTGTCCGAGGGCGTCGTGCGCACCTACCGGGTCTCGCGTTTCCAGGCGGTGGAGGAGACGGGCGAGGTGTTCACCCGTCCCGCCGGGTTCGCCCTCGCCGCGTACTGGGCGGAGTCCTCCCGGCGGCTGGAGGGGGCGCTGCGGCAGGGCACCGCCCGGCTGCGGCTGTCGCCCCGCGGACAGAGGCTGCTGCCGATGCAGTTC
>NZ_LIRG01000113.1 GCF_001419695.1 Streptomyces prasinopilosus | reverse complement strand
GCTCCGCCGGGCGCCGCGGCGCCCGGCGGAGCAGCGGCGCGGCGGACTGCTGATGGGACGCCCCTTCGGCGTGCCCGTCTACGTCGCGCCCAGCTGGTTCCTCGTCGCCATCCTCATCACCTGGGTCTTCGGCGGCCAGATCGACCGCGTGCTGCCCGAACTCGGCGCCGCCAGCTACCTGGTCTCCCTGTTCTTCGCCGTCGCCTTCTACGCGTCGGTGCTGGTCCACGAACTCGCCCACACCCTGGCCGCCCTCCGCTTCAAGCTCCCGGTGCGCCGCATCCAGCTCCAGTTCTTCGGCGGCGTCTCCGAGATCGAGAAGGAGGCCGAGACACCCGGACGGGAATTCGTGCTCGCCTTCGTGGGCCCGCTGCTCTCCCTCGTCCTGTCCGGCCTGTTCTACCTCGGACTGCTCGCGGTCGACCCCGGCTCCGTCCCCGGCGTCCTGCTGGCCGGCCTGATGATCTCCAACCTCATCGTGGCCGCCTTCAACCTCCTGCCCGGCCTCCCCCTCGACGGCGGGCGCATGCTCCGCGCGGTCGTCTGGAAGATCACCGGCAAGCCCATGAGCGGCACCGTCGCCGCCGCCTGGGTGGGCCGCGCCCTCGCCATCTCCGTCCTGATCGGCCTCCCCCTGCTCACCCAGTCCGGAGCACTCGGCTCCGACGCCGCGGACGGCGTCGGCATGGACACCGTCCTCGACGCCCTGCTCGCCGCCATCCTCGCGGCGATCATCTGGACCGGCGCGGGCAACAGCCTGCGCATGGCCCGCCTGCGCGAGCACCTGCCGGAACTGCGCGCCCGCGCCCTGACCCGCCGCGCGGTACCCGTGGAGACCGACACCCCGCTCTCCGAGGCGCTGCGCCGCGCCAACGCCGCCGGAGCCCGCGCCCTCGTCGTCGTCGACGCCGACGGCACCCCGCTGTCCCTGGTGCGCGAGGCCGCCATCGTCGGCGTACCCGAGCACCGCCGCCCCTGGGTGGCGGTCGGCGGGCTCGCCCAGGACCTCACCGACGGCATGCGCGTCTCCGCCGAACTCGCGGGGGAGGAGCTCCTGGAAGCGCTCCGTGCCGCACCCGCCACCGAGTACCTGGTCGTCGAGGCGACCGGCGAGATCTACGGCGTCCTGTCCGCGGCCGACGTCGAGCGCGCCTTCGTCAAGGCCATGGCCCGCCCCGCCTGACGTCCGCCC
>NZ_LIRG01000112.1 GCF_001419695.1 Streptomyces prasinopilosus | reverse complement strand
GGACGCGGGGCGGACAGCGGCAGGCCCGCTGTCCGCCCCGCGTCCATACGTGGCTACGATGCTGGGGGCCGGTGGACCGTACCCGGCCGGGCCCGACCGACACGGAGAAAGCCGGCGCGGCCCCAACCCCCGCTCCCGGAGGAAATTCCGTGCCGGCTGGAACGCTGTACCGCGGCCGGGAAGGAATGTGGTCCTGGGTGGCTCATCGAGTCACCGGCGTCCTCATCTTCTTCTTCCTGTTCGTCCACGTGCTGGACACCGCCCTCGTGCGCGTGTCCCCTGAGGCCTACGACACCGTCGTGGCCACGTACAAGACTCCGATCGTCGCGCTGCTGGAGTACGGCCTCGTCGCCGCCATCCTCTTCCACGCGCTCAACGGCCTGCGCGTCATCGCCGTCGACTTCTGGCTCCAGGGTGCCCGGTACCAGAAGCAGATGCTCTGGACCGTCGTCGCCGTGTGGGTCGTGCTGATGATCGGGGCGCTCTACCCCGTGCTCGGCCACGCCGCTCGTGAACTGTTCGGGAGCTGACGCCCATGTCCACGACTGAATCCACCGCCTCGGGCATCGGTCCCGTCGAGGGCGCGTCGCTCTACTCGGTCGACAACCCCGCGCCGGTCATCGAGCCCCCGCGCAAGCGGACCAAGAAGAGCCCCAAGAGCACCCGGGGCAACTTCGAGATGGCCGCCTGGCTGTTCATGCGCCTGTCCGGCGTCGTCCTGGTCGTCCTGGTCATCGGGCACCTGCTGATCCAGCTCGTGCTGGACGGCGGCGTCTCCAAGATCGGCTTCGCCTTCGTGGCCGGCCGCTGGGCCTCGCCGTTCTGGCAGGTCTGGGACCTGCTGATGCTCTGGCTCGCGATGCTGCACGGCGCGAACGGCCTGCGCACGGTCATCAACGACTACGCGGAGCGCGCGAACACCCGGCTGTGGCTCAAGGGCCTGCTCTACACCGCCACGGTGTTCACCATCCTGCTGGGCACGCTGGTGATCTTCACCTTCGACCCGAACATCCGCTAGGCACGGGGTTGCGAGAATCATGAAGATCCACAAGTACGACACCGTCATCGTCGGCGCCGGCGGCGCGGGCATGCGCGCGGCCATCGAGTCGACGAAGCGCAGCCGCACCGCCGTGCTGACCAAGCTCTACCCCACCCGCTCCCACACGGGCGCCGCGCAGGGCGGCATGGCCGCCGCGCTGGCCAACGTGGAGGAGGACAACTGGGAGTGGCACACCTTCGACACGGTCAAGGGCGGTGACTACCTGGTCGACCAGGACGCCGCCGAGATCCTGGCGAAGGAGGCCATCGACTCCGTCCTCGACCTGGAGAAGATGGGCCTGCCGTTCAACCGCACCCCGGACGGCACCATCGACCAGCGCCGCTTCGGCGGCCACAGCCGCAACCACGGCGAGGCCCCGGTCCGCCGCTCCTGCTACGCGGCCGACCGCACCGGTCACATGATCCTCCAGACGCTGTACCAGAACTGCGTCAAGGAGGGCGTGGAGTTCTTCAACGAGTTCTACGTCCTGGACCAGCTGATCACCGAGGTCGACGGCGTCAAGAAGTCGGCCGGCGTGGTGGCCTACGAGCTGGCCACCGGCGAGATCCACGTCTTCCAGGCGAAGTCCGTGATCTACGCCTCCGGCGGCAACGGCAAGTTCTTCAAGGTGACGTCCAACGCGCACACCCTGACCGGTGACGGCCAGGCGGCCGTGTACCGGCGCGGGCTGCCGCTGGAGGACATGGAGTTCTTCCAGTTCCACCCGACCGGCATCTGGCGCATGGGCATCCTGCTGACGGAGGGCGCCCGCGGTGAGGGCGGCATCCTGCGCAACAAGGACGGCGAGCGCTTCATGGAGAAGTACGCGCCGGTCATGAAGGACCTCGCCTCCCGCGACGTCGTGTCCCGGTCCATCTACACGGAGATCCGCGAGGGCCGCGGCTGCGGTCCCGAGGGCGACCACGTCTACCTGGACCTCACCCACCTCCCGCCGGAGCAGCTGGACGCCAAGCTGCCCGACATCACGGAGTTCGCGCGGACCTACCTGGGCATCGAGCCGTACACGGACCCGATCCCGATCCAGCCGACCGCGCACTACGCCATGGGCGGCATCCCGACGAACGTCCGGGGCGAGGTGCTGGCGGACAACACCACCGTCGTGCCCGGTCTGTACGCGGCGGGCGAGGTGGCCTGCGTGTCGGTGCACGGCGCCAACCGGCTGGGCACCAACTCGCTGCTGGACATCAACGTGTTCGGCAAGCGGGCCGGCATCGCGGCCGCCGAGTACGCGCACACCACCGACTTCGTCGAGCTGCCCGAGGACCCGGAGGCCTTCGTCGTCGGGCAGATCGAGCGGCTGCGGTCCTCCACCGGCACCGAGCGGGTGGCCGAGATCCGCCGCGAGCTGCAGGAGACCATGGACGCCAACGTCATGGTGTTCCGCACCGAGCAGACGATCAAGACCGCGGTGGAGAAGATCGGGGAGCTGCGCGAGCGCTACCGGAACGTCTCCGTCCAGGACAAGGGCAAGCGGTTCAACACCGACCTGCTGGAGGCCATCGAGCTGGGCAACCTGCTCGACCTGGCCGAGGTCATGGCCGTCTCCGCGCTCGCCCGCAAGGAGTCCCGCGGCGGTCACTACCGCGAGGACTACCCGAACCGGGACGACGTCAACTTCATGCGCCACACCATGGCGTACCGCGAGGTGGGCGACGACGGCTCCGAGTCGATCCGGCTCGACTACAAGCCGGTCGTCCAGACCCGCTACCAGCCGATGGAGCGTAAGTACTGATGGCTACCCCCGTTATGGACAAGGCGGACGCGGCCGGCTCGCCCGAGCCCGGCTTCGGCGACTCCCCGTACATCACCGCGACCTTCCGGATCCGCCGGTTCAACCCGGAGGTCTCGGCCGAGGCGACCTGGGAAGACTTCCAGATCGAGATCGACCCCAAGGAGCGCGTCCTGGACGCGCTGCACAAGATCAAGTGGGACCTGGACGGCACGCTCACCTTCCGCCGTTCCTGCGCCCACGGCATCTGCGGCTCCGACGCCATGCGGATCAACGGCAAGAACCGCCTGGCGTGCAAGACGCTGATCAAGGACCTCAACCCCGAGAAGCCGATCACGGTCGAGGCCATCAAGGGCCTCACGGTCCTCAAGGACCTGGTCGTGGACATGGAGCCGTTCTTCCAGGCGTACCGGGACGTGATGCCCTTCCTGATCACGAAGGAGACCAACGAGCCGACGCGCGAGCGGCTGCAGTCCGCCGAGGACCGCGAGCGCTTCGACGACACGACGAAGTGCATCCTGTGCGCCGCCTGCACGTCCTCGTGCCCGGTGTTCTGGAACGACGGCCAGTACTTCGGTCCGGCCGCGATCGTCAACGCGCACCGGTTCATCTTCGACTCGCGCGACGAGGCCGGCGAGCAGCGCCTGGAGATCCTCAACGACCGTGACGGGGTGTGGCGCTGCCGCACCACCTTCAACTGCACGGACGCGTGCCCGCGCGGCATCGAGGTCACCAAGGCGATCGCCGAGGTGAAGCGGGCGCTCATCACGCGCCGCTTCTGACGGCTCGGC
>NZ_LIRG01000111.1 GCF_001419695.1 Streptomyces prasinopilosus | reverse complement strand
GTGGGGTCCCCGCCCTCCCTACCCGGTGCGCTCCCAGCCCCGGGGCGGCGTGCGGGTGCCGAGGGCGGTGTCGCGGCTGCGGTAGACGACGTACGGGCGGGTCAGGTGGCCGAGGGGGGCGGTGAGCATGTGGACGAGGCGGGTGAAGGGCCAGGCCGCGAGGAGCAGCAGGGCGCTGAGGGCGTGGAGCTGGAACAGCACCGGGACGCCGGTCGTCACTTGTCGTAGCGGTAGCGCCGGACGGGGCCGAGGACGAACACCGCGAAGCAGAGGTACGGCAGGGCGACCCGGAGCAGGGCGCCGCCGGTGCCTGCCTCCGCCGCCGGGGTGACGGTCTGCGCGGGCGCGGTCATCGGGGACCTCCTACGACGGGGCCGGCAGGAACACGGGGGACGCGTACGGATCGAGTCCGACCTGTTCCTCGGGCGGGCCCTGGGCGGCGCGCCGCAGGACGGTTTCGCGGTCGTAGCCGGCGAGGGCGGGCAGGGTGGCGGAGACGGAGTCCAGGACGTGCGCCCAGGGTGAGCCGTCGTCGTTCAGGGCCAGTCGCAGCAGTTCGAGGCCGGCCCGGTGGGGGCCGCGTGGAAACCGCGGGCCCTCCGCCTGCGGGCCCGGGGCCCGTGACCACTCTCCGAGTCCGGGACCCCACGTCCCCAGGGCCCATGGGTCCCTGCCGTCCGGCGGAGGGTCCCTCCGGCCGGGCCCGGCCGTCCCCGCCGCTCGGCGTTCCCGCACCGGTGTCCCATCGGTGCCCTTCCGGCCGGTGCGGGAAACAACGGCTGTGACCGCTGGTGTCCGGTGAGGAACCCGGGGTCCGAGCCGTGCGGACGCGGGCCGGCACGGGGCCGGACGGCCCTGCCCGCGCCCGGTCGCCCGGTCAGTGGGCCCACCCCTGGCCCTGGCCCTGGTCCCGCCCCCGGCCCGGCCGTCGCGCTCCCGCCCCGGGGCCGGGACCGGCCACGGGCCGGGCCGACGCCCGTGGTGTGCGGCCTCCGCCGGAGCCGGAGCCGTAACCGAAGCGGATCAGCAGGTGCGGGCTGCAGCGCCGCCTCGCTCCCGCCACGGCCGCCCGCAGGTCCGGCCACTCCATCGCCTGGTGCAGCACCGAGGTGCGCACCCCGCGCCGGGTCGCCGCGAGCAGGACGCGCTCCAGGGCCTGCCCCGCCCTCAGCCAGTCCTCCGGCCGGTCGTGGGAGGTCCACAGCAGGGCCACCTGCGCATGACGTTCGAACCGTACGGCCGGGAGCCTGGGGACGGGCAGCACTCCGGTGAAGTCCCGCACCGGCATCCGGCCGGACGCGTCCCGCGGGCCCAGGGCGTTCAGGGGAATGCCGTAGGGAGTGCGTTCACCCGGAGGTGTGACCCAGGCGCGCATCTCGCCGGTGCCCGCCGGGTCGGCGGCGTTGCGGGTCTCCGCGGCCTCCGTCAGGTGCAGCAGGCGCCGGGTCCCCATGATGTCGGGGACGTCCAGGTGGGCTCCCTCGGCGCGGGCCGCGCCGATCATCTCGGTCACGACCGGGTCCGGCACGGGACGGCCGGTGAACGGCATCCGGCTGGTGTGGCGGCGCTCGACCGCGTCGTACAGACCGCTCAGGGACAGGTGCCGGTCCGCGGTGGGGCAGGACAGCCGCACCGTGGCCAGCAGGTCCGGGTCGTCCACGGCGGGGCGCAGCCGGACGACGGGATCCCAGCCGAGGTGCTCCGCGGCCACCCGGAGGTTGAAGACGGCCGCGCCCACCGACATGTGCTGGGCACGCCGCAGGGGGTCCGCCCTCGGCAGCTGCCGCCGGCGGTCGGCCCTGACCTGGACCGTCCCGCTGTCCGGGTCCAGGCCGAACCGCCAGGGCTGCGTGTTGTGGATCGACGGGGCCGCCACCGCAGCGGCCAGCAGGGTGTGCACGGCTGCGGCGTCGAGTTCACGGGTCTGCGTCACGGCGGTCACGGCTCCTTCGCAACGGCTCCTCGGCCGGGTTCTCTCTGCTGTGTCCACCCTGCGCCGTGGGACCGCTCCGGAAGGAGGGTTGACCGGCCCCGCACCACGGGCCATGTGGCCCGTTCGGGACCGTCGGCGGCCCGGGACGGGACCGTCAGGTGGTCCGGGCCGCGACCGTCGGGTGGCCGGGAGCGCCGTGGCGAGCGGGACGACGCCGAGGGAGCCGGCCAGGGCGACGACCGCCAGGGCACGGGCGGGCTCCGTAGCCCTGCTCGTCCTCATCCGCTTCCGGCCGTACTGGAGCGCCCGGCTGCAGTCCCCGGGCCCGCCCGGAGGTCACCGGACCGGATGCGCGGGTCCCCGCCGGTCAGTACGGTGGCGTCCTGGGGTGCGACCTTGAACGGAGTGACCCGCCCGGGAGGCGCGGGCCACCGGGCGGTGGAGGCGGCGACATGGCCGGCAAGAAGGCGGCGAAGCTGCCCCGTGCGGCGTACGAGAGCGAGTTGCTGCGTCTGCAGACGGAGCTGGTGAAGCTCCAGGAGTGGGTGCGGACGGAAGGGGCCCGGCTGGTCGTCGTCTTCGAGGGCCGGGACGCCGCGGGCAAGGGCGGCACCATCAAGCGGGTCACCGAGCACCTCAACCCGCGCGTGGCACGGATCGCGGCCCTGCCCACACCGACCGAGCGCCAGCGCACCCAGTGGTACTTCCAGCGGTACGTCGAGCACCTGCCGGCCGCCGGGGAGATCGTGCTGTTCGACCGGTCCTGGTACAACCGCGCCGGGGTGGAGCGGGTCATGGGGTTCTGCACGAAGCAGGAGTACCAGCGTTTCCTGCACCAGTGCCCGATCTTCGAGCGGATGCTGGTGGAGGACGGGATCCTGCTGCGCAAGTACTGGTTCTCGGTGAGCGACACCGAGCAGGAGGCCCGGTTCCGCAAACGGCTGGAGGATCCGGTGCGCCGCTGGAAGCTGTCGCCGATGGACCTCGAGTCGATCACCCGCTGGGAGGCGTACTCCCGGGCCAAGGACACGATGCTGGTGCACACCGACATCGCCGAGGCGCCGTGGTACGTCGTGGAGAGCGACGACAAGCGCCGCGCGCGGCTGAACATGATCGCCCACCTGCTGAGCACGGTGCCCTACCAGGAGGTGGAGCCTCCGGTCATCGAACTGCCGGAGCGCCCGCCGTCCACCGGCTACCAGCGTCCGCCCCGCGACCTGCAGACCTACGTCCCCGACCACACGGGGACCCTCTGATCCGGCGTCCCGGTGACCGGCCGGGGCGGCCGGGTGAGACCCCCGGCCTGCCCGGCGCGCACCCCCTTCCTGCATGATCGGTGGTGGCCCCTCGACCTTCACGGCGGGGAGGCGACTCACCGAACCCGAAGGAGATGGCCTTGTCCATCTGGGAGGCACTGGCGGTCTTCGCCGCCGGCATCGGCGCCGGCACCATCAACACCATCGTCGGCTCGGGCACCCTGATCACGTTTCCCGTGCTGCTCGCCACCGGGCTGCCCCCGGTGACCGCCACCGTGTCCAACGCCCTCGGGCTGATCCCGGGATCGGTCAGCGGCGCCATAGGCTACCGGGCGGAACTCAAGGGCCAGCGCCGTCTGGTCCTGCGGCTCGGCGTGGCCGCGGCGGTCGGCGGACTCACCGGGGCGATGCTGCTGCTCGCGCTCCCCGAGACCGCCTTCGAGACGATCGTCCCCGTGCTGGTCGCGCTCGCGCTGGTCCTCGTCGTGCTCCAGCCCCGCATCTCCGCCCGCGTCCAGCGCCGCCGTGCGCGCACGGGCACGGTCACCAAGACCGACGGTGGGCCCGTCCTCTTCGGCGGCCTCCTGCTCGCCAGCGTCTACGGCGGCTACTTCACGGCGGCCCAGGGAATCATCTACCTCTCCCTGATGGGCATCCTCCTCGAGGACACCCTCCAGCGCCTGAACGCCGTCAAGAACGTCCTCGCCGCGATCGTGAACAGCATCGCGGCCCTGTTCTTCCTGTTCGTCGCCGACTTCGACTGGACCGCCGTCCTGCTCATCGCCGTGGGCTCGGCGATCGGCGGCCAGGTCGGCGCGAAGGTGGGGCGCCGGCTTCCCCCGGCCGCCCTGCGGGCCTTCATCGTCGTCGTCGGCACGTTCGCCATCGTCCAGCTGCTCCTGCGCTGAACCGGCGCTCGCCGGGACGCCGGCTCAGCGGTCGCGGCCACCGCGGCACGGGCCGGGGCCGGCCTCCTCACCGAGGCCGGCCCCGGACGCTTCGCCGGGAGGCGGGAACTGCCCTGTTCACGAGCAGACGGTGTCGTTCTTCGGGACCGTCCCGTCGAGCAGGTACTTGTCGACGATCTCGGTCAGGCACTTGTTGACGCCGTAGGTGCCGTGTCCCTCACCCTCCACCGTGAGGTGGACACCGACTCCCTCGCCGAGAGCGTCCGCCATCTTCTCGGCGCCCTCGTAGGGGGTGGCCGGGTCGCCGGTGTTGCCGATGACGAGAACGGGGCCCGCGCCGTCGGCCTTCACGTCGACAGTGGACGCGTGGCCGCCCACGGGCCAGTCGGTGCAGGCGAGCAGCATCCAGGCGAGCATGTCGCCGAACACCGAAGACGCCTTACGGAACTCGGGAAGCTGCTGGTGCACGTCCTCGACGGTGAAGCGATCCTTGCTGTCGGCGCAGTTCACCGCTGTATTGGCGGGACCGGAATTGGAGTACACGCCGTCGTTGCGCTCGGCGTACATGTCGGAGAGCCACAGCAGCCCGCCGCCCTCCCCCTTCTCGGCGGCCTGCAGGGCACGGTTGAGCCACGACCAGATGTCCTGACTGTAGAGGGCGGTGAGGATGCCCATGCCTGCCTGACCTTGCGTCAGGACGCGGTCGTCGTCTTCCACGGGCAGGGGCTTCGTGTCCAGGCTCTCGAGCAACTCGGTGATCTCCTTCTCACCCCGAGCGGGGTCCTTCCCCTCGAAGAAGCACTCATCCTGCTTCACACAGTCCTCGAGGAAGTTCTGCAGCGCGCTCTCGAATCCCTCCGTCTGGTCGAGGAGGTTTGCCGCAAAGCCCTCGGTGGGATCGACCACCGCGTCGAAGACGGTCCGTCCGACGTTCTTCGGGAACAGATGCGCGTAGACGCCGCCGAGTTGCGTTCCGTAGGAGATACCGAAGTAGTTCAACTTGTCGTCGCCGAGAACCTGACGCATCAGGTCGAGATCGCGTGCGGCCTCCTGCGTGCCGACGTGTTCCAGCACTCCGCCCGATTTGCTCTTGCACGCCCGGGCGTACAGGCTCCCGCCGACGGTGAGGGCCTTCTCCTCCGCCGCGTCGTCCGGCGTCGAGTCCTGTGCCAGCCAGGCATCCATGGCCTTGTCGTCCAGGCACTGCACACCGGCGCTGTTCCCGACTCCCCGCGGGTCGAAGCTGACCAGGTCGTAGCGCTTGTGGAGCTCCAGGTACTCCTCACCCGCGAGGACGGGAAGCGTCGGCACCCCGGCCCCACCGGGGCCCCCGAAGTTGAAGACCAGGGACCCGATCCGCCCCTCACCGGAGTCCTCAGCGGTCTTCGCCCGGACGAGGGCGATATCGATGGTCCTGCCGTCGGGCTTCGCGTAGTCCAGGGGCGCCTTCATGGTGGCGCACTGCCACTTCGTGCCGTCCGGCAGGTCCTCGGGCTTCTCTCCGCCGCCCTGGGCCGCGGACGGGGCGGGGCATGCGGCCCAGTCCAGTTTCTGCTCGCTGAGAGCGGCGGGGACCGCGGGTATCGCGGCGGCTCCGTCGTCCTCGACCTCCGGGTCGCAGGCTGTGAGGGTGGCGGCTGCCAGTACGGCGAGCGAGACCAGGCCGATGGCGGCCCGGGACGAACGGTGGTGGGACATGCTTCTGCCGATCTGAGGTCGTTGTGGGTGGAAGAGGCAAACGCTCATGCGTCGACGTGCTGGTCGTGATCCTGGTCGTGGTGCTGACGACCGGCGCGCCTGTCCCGGCGGGCCTTGTACCCCCGGACGACCGGCGCGGTGAGTACGGTGAACACAAAGGTCACGCTGATCAGGAGGGGATACTTGGACCATGGGCTGTTGACGATCCCGGCCGATTCCAATGCCGAGAGCAATACCCTGTCCACTGGGTAGAGGAGGACGGCCAGAACGGCGATGTGCCAGGTGGGCACCTTCTTCAACGGCTTGGCCGTGACCACCAGGACCAGAGCGGCGGCCAGGACGACGACGACATCGGTTCGTTCCATGCCTCAATCCTTCCGTCCCGGGACCCACTGGGACGTCGACCACCGGAAGGAACGTCACCTAGGCCGCAAGACCTAGACGGGTCACCGGCGCACCAGCCCTCGACGACAGGCGGAGCAGTCCCTCCCCCCTACACTTGCGCCGATGGGAAGGACTCGAGGCCTGCTCCTCCCGGGCCTGTTCGCGTTGGCAGAATCCGCTCTGTGGTTCTTCACCGTTCCGTTGCTGGAGAAGCCTCCGAACACGACGGTGTGCATCACTTACTTCTCTGCCTTGGCATGCACCGTGGTCGCGCTCGAACGACGGACCCGGACACCACTCACCGCTCTTGGCCTTACCCTCACCACGTCCGTACTGGTACAACTCCTGATCCCGCCCGACCTGGTGGGCCTGACGGGCCTGCTGGCCGTCCAGGTGGCGCTCTTCTCCGTGACCGCTCGGAGCGACTGGGCCGTCGGGCTGGGCGCGACCGCCGCAGCCGCCGTTGTCCAACTCCTGCCGGCCACCGTGCAGTACGGATTCAGCAGCGCTCTCGTCCACGACTGGCTCATCACCGTCTTCCTGTGCCTGCCGGCGGCTGCTCTCGGCGCCGGTCGCCGGCACTGGCTGCGGGAACGGCAGGTGACACAACGGCAACTGGCCCGTGCCGAACAGGAACGGGGGCAGGCCGCCGGCACCGAACGGAACCGGCTGGCGAACGAGTTGCACGACATCAGCGCACATCACCTAACCTCCGTCGTGGTGACCGTCGAAGCTGCCCGCAGGCTTGGTGACAGCAGACCCGAACTGGCCACGGAGGCCCTCACGTTCGCCAGCCGCACCGCACGGGAGACCCAGTCCGCCCTGCGCCGTCTCGTGGCGGTCATGCAGGTGGACGACACACCGGCTCCCCAGTCGATGACCGCCTCGATCGAGGCCCTGATCGCGGGCTTCGGCAGACTGGGTCGCCCCATCTCCGTTTCCCTGCCTCCCGATCTGGTCGGCCCTGCGGCGGAGGCGGCCCACGGCATCATCCGGGAAGCTCTGACCAACACCCTGCGCTACGCACCGGGCGCGTCGGTCGGCATTCGGGCGGAGCGATCCGAGGACGCCCTACGACTGACCATTGACAACAGCAAACCGCCGGGCGGTACCGACGGCAGCCAGCCGTCTCTCGGCTCCGGCCGGGGTGTGGCGGGGATGTGGCGACGCGCCGATGCGATCGGCGGGCAACTTTCCGCGGGGCCCCGCCCCGACGGAGGTTGGCGCGTACACGCCGTGCTTCCCGACACCCCGTCCGGACGGCAGTCGGCCGTGGGACGACGGCGCGACTTCACACGCGAGCAGCAGATCGCGGACGGAGCAGTCTTCGGCCTTGTCGCCGCGTTGTCGCTGGCATTCGCCCTGGCAGAGGCGGACGATGTCGGTCACTCGGTCTCGGTCCGCCTGCTGCTCGCGCTGGTACTGACCGTGCACGCGCTGCCGCTGTTGTGGCGCCGACGTGCCCCTTGGCTGACCCTCACGGCGGTCGGGGTCACCGCCCTTCTGTGGCCGGTGCTGCTCCACAGCGGTGTGCTGCCGCTGTCCGCCGCATCCTGTCTCGTGGGCGGCGGACTCGCCGAAGTGGCCGCTGTCTACGGTGTCGCGGCCTACGGTCGCGTGCTGAAACCCGCAACCTCCCCTGACGGCCGGTACGTTCAGCACTCGAGGACGACAGCACTGACGTATCCGCCGGGCCTCCGGATGTCGTTTCTGCCTGTTCCCGCCATGATCCTTTCGTTCGTGGTATCGATGATGGCGGCGTTCACCGCCGACGGGACACTGGTCGGGGAGCCTGTCGATCCCCTCGTTGTGCTGTTCGTTCTCTTGCCGGTGCTGCCTTTGCCCGGCCTGATGTTCACGGCCGCGTGGTTGGCGGGTTGGCTGATGCACATGCGCCGCAGGCGGGAGTTGAGGCGCGAGGACGCAGCGCTCATGGCGTTGCTGGCCGGCAAGAAGGACCTGGTCCACAGTGAGCGGCAGCGGGTCGCCGGCGGCCTGCGGGAGACGGTGCTCCGGCAGACCACTCGGGTGATCTCCTCGGCGGAGGCGGGCAGTCTGGACGACGTCGCCGCCGCCACGAGAGCGACACTGGCCGCCATGCGTCAGCTGCTCGGAAGTCTGGATGCCGCTGCTCCTCAGGGAGTTGACAGCCCCGACGGACGGATGAGTCCGCTTTCATAGGCGAAAATGGTCGCCTGCACACGATCCCGCAGACCCAGTTTGTTCAACACCGCGCTGACATGGACCTTCACCGTGCCGAGGGCGACCCCCAGGCGCTCCCCGATCTCCGCGTTGCTCAAGCCCGTGGCGACCAGCGTCAGAATCTCGCGCTCGCGCTGGGTGAGGCTGCTCAGGGCCCCGGTGCTCTCCGGAGAGACCGGGGCGCCTTGGGCGAAGGCGGCTATCAGACGCCCGGTGACCGCAGGCGCGAGGACGCCGTCACCGGCGGCGACACCCCGTATCGCGGCCAGCAGGGCTTCTGGCTCGGCGTCCTTGAGCAGGTAGCCGGAGGCTCCGGCCCGCAGGGCTTCGTAGACGTAGGCATCGAGGTCGAACGTGGTCAGCACCAGGACTCGGGGGCGACTGCTGTGCCGCGTGATCAGCCGGGTGGCCGTCAGCCCGTCCATGCCGGGCATGCGGATGTCCATCAACACCAGATCGGGCACGAGCTCGGCCGCCATCGCGACCGCCGCGTCCCCTTCGGCTGCCTCGCCGACCACGGTCATGTCGGCCTCGGCCGTCAGGATCGCCGCGAATCCCGCGCGGACGATCGTCTGATCGTCCGCGATCAGCACACGGATACTGATGGCCTTCTCCTCTTCCTGAGATCTTTCGTCCGGGCGGGCCGGATGGGAGGGCGGGGGCCAGTGCCGGGGCACCGCTCACGCCCTTCGGACGGCGGAGGGGGGAGCTCCGCGAGGCGCGGAGGTACAGTGCCGGATCACGCCTGTCCGGCGCGATCCCACCGGACAGGTCCCGGCCCACATGGAGCCCGGTCGCCCGCGTCGTATCCTCCCACGGACGCCGAGCACGGCGTGCCGGACCGGGACACGCCCACGGGCGGCCGGAGTGCCGACTCCCCTCTTCTCCGGAAGAGTCGGGGCTCTCGAATGCCCTGCCTCCAGGCACGGATCACGGGGAAGGGGGCCGAACAGCGCGAGGCCGCGCCCCGGTCGGGAAGGGGCGCGGCCTGAAGGCGGTGGAGTTCGGCGTGGACGGGGACCACCGGCAGGTGGTGGTGTTCCGAGCGGAGCTCAGGCGGGCACGAGTTCGAGGACGGAGATCCGGGTGGCGGACGGCTTGGTGGAGGCCGGTTTCAGTCCGGCTCGTTCGAAGAGGTTCTCGAACTCGTCGAGGCTGCGTTCGCGTCCGGTGGACAGGGCCATCATGTTGAGGTCCATCAGCGGTTCCAGACCGGGTGTGCCCACCTCGTCGACGAGGAGCTCCATCACCAGCACCCGCCCACCGGGCCGGAGGGCTTCCCGGCAGTTGCGCAGAATGCGGACGCAGGAATCGTCGTCCCAGTCGTGCAGGACGAACTTCAGCAGGTGCACGTCCGCGGACGGCACCTCCTCGAAGAAGTCGCCGCCGACGAAGGTGAACCGGTCCGTGACGCCCAGAGTCGCCGCGGAGGTGTCCGCCTCGGCGCCCACGTGCGGGAGGTCGAGGACCACGCCGGTCAGTCGGGGATGCCGCTGCATGAGTGTCTGGACGAGGTTCCCGCCGGCGCCGCCGACGTCCGCGACGACTTCGGTGCCCTTGAGGTCGATCACGTCCGCCAGCCGGTGGGCCAGGCCGTGGGTCATGGCCGTCATGGCGTTGGTGAAGACCTCGGCTTCCTTCGGGGCGGCGGCGAGCCAGTCGAAGATGGGTGCGCCGAGAGCGGCTTCCGCCTGGGTGGTGCCGGTGCGGACCGCGTCCGCCAGCCGCCCCACGGCAGCCAGTGCGACTCGGCCCCGCCCCACAGGGCCAGGTCACGCAGGGAACCCGGGGCGTCGGTGCGCAGGGTGTCCAGCAGGGGCGTACCGGCGAACCGCTTCCCGTCGGTGGAGACGGCCAGACCGAGGGAGGCGCACGCGCGCAGGAACCGGAAGGTCGCCTCCGGGTCCAGGGACTCCGCCTCGGCCACCTCCGCGGGAGTGGCTCCGTCGGCGTGCAGGTGATCGGCGATCCGCAGTTCGGCCGCGGTGCGCACCACCTGGGTGACCCAGTATCCGGTCATCATCTGGAGCATCCGCCCCGTGTCACCCACCGGCCGCTCGATGGAACCCGCCGCGACGAAGTCATGCTCGAACAAAGTCATACCGATGATCGTGGCGCACCGGAAACGCCACGGCGTCGTCCGTACTGAGGAGCACCGACCAGGCCGCAGGACATAGACCGGGCGGCCGGCCGCC
>NZ_LIRG01000110.1 GCF_001419695.1 Streptomyces prasinopilosus | reverse complement strand
TGTGGGCGACCGGGCGCGGCGGGCTGCCGGGGCGCGAGCCCGTCCGGCAGTGGCGCTGGAGCAACAATCCGGTGCTCCGCGGTGAGCGGCTCGACCTGGAGGGCCTCACGCCCGCGAGCGCCGCCGACCTCGCCGCGGGCGGTGACGGCGGTTTCGCATGGGCCGGTTCCGTTCCCGCCGACGGCACCCGGGTGGGCGCCGGGAGGATGGCCGAGCAGTACGAGGAAGGGGTGTTCCGGCCGGAGTGGACCACGTACGTCCTGGTCCGGCGGGAGGACGACCTCGCCGTGGGCGCGATGGGCTTCCACGGCGCCCCGGACGGGGACGGCCGGGTCGAGGTCGGCTACGACCTCGACGAGAGCGCCCGCGGCCACGGCTACGCCACGGAGGCGCTGCGCACGCTGTCGGCGTGGGCACTGGCCCAGGACGGCGTGCGCGGCGTCACCGCCGTCATCGACCGCGCCAACACGGCCTCACAGGGCGTCGTCACGCGCGCGGGCTTCACCCGGGTCGGCGGGGACGCGGCGAAGGGCGAGTACGTCTACGAGCTCCGCCGCTGAACCGCGCCCCCGCGCACCGTGCTCTTGCGCACCCGCAGGCCCGCCCCGTACAGCAGCCGCACCACCTCCCGGCTGCTGACCTCCACGGCTCCGGCGAGCACGACGTCCGCGTACCGCTGCTCGGGGATGTCGTAGTGGTCGCGCTCGAAGGCGCGGCGGGGGACGCCGAGGGCGGCGGCGAAGAGGTGCAGTTCGTCGTAGGAGACGTCGCTGACGAGGTGGGACCACATCCGGCCGTGGCCCGGCCAGGCCGGCGGGTCGATGTACAGGGCCACGTCAGGGCTGCCCGCCCAGCGAGCCCACCGCCGCGACCTTCACGCCCGACTGGTGGCACACCCAGTGCGGGTCGGGGCCCAACTCCGGCTCCACCTCCAGCGCGTGCGGGTCGCCGGAGCCGCACACCGGGCACAGCGGCCAGCGGCCGTACCGGTCCAGCAGGGCGTCCTGCACGTCCTGGGCGACCAGGCCGGTCACGAACCCGGCGCCCTGGGGCCACTGTTCGACCCACCAGCGGCGCTGCGCCACGGCCTCCTCGACGAGTGAGACGATCTCCGCCTCGGCGACCTCGTGCGCGACCAGGTCGGCGAGCACGAGGGCGCGGGCCGCGTGCAGGGCCTGCTCCAGGGAGCTGACGGAGGTGCCGCCGGGGCCGTCGGGGCTGTCAGGGCCGTCGGGGTCGCCGTGGGGGTGCATGCCCCTATTGTGCGCACTCTTGACCCCGCCACCGAAACGAAAATATCTTTCAACGGTGACCCAGGACGTGAAGGAAATTTTCGCGGACCGGCGCGGCACCGGCGCCTCCGTCCGTTCCGTCGCCGCCCCGCCCGCTCCCGCCGCCCTGGCGGCCAAGGTCCGTACGCTGGCGCCGTCGATGACCCGTTCCATGCAGCGGGTCGCCGAGGCCGTCGCGGGCGACCCGGCGGGCTGCGCGGCCCTCACGGTCACCGGCCTCGCCGAACTCACCGGCACCAGCGAGGCCACCGTCGTCCGCACCGCCCGGCTGCTCGGTTATCCCGGCTACCGGGACCTGCGCCTGGCCCTCGCCGGGCTCGCCGCCCAGCAGGAGTCGGGCCGCGCCCCCGCCCTCACCACCGACATCGCGGTGGACGACCCCATCGCCGACGTCGTCGCGAAGCTCGCCCACGACGAGCGGCAGACCCTCGCCGACACGGCCGCCGGACTGGACACCGTCCAGCTCGGCGCGGCCGTCGCCGCCCTGGCCGGCGCCCGCCGGACGGACGTGTACGGCATCGGCGCCTCCGGCCTGGTCGCCCAGGACCTCACCCAGAAACTGCTGCGCATAGGACTGATAGCCCACGCCCCCGGCGACCCGCACCTCGCCGTCACCAACGCGGTGCAGCTGCGCGCCGGTGACGTGGCCGTCGCCATCACGCACTCCGGTTCGACCGGGGACGTCATCGAACCGCTCCGGGTCGCCTTCGAGCGCGGGGCGACGACCATCGCGGTCACCGGCCGGCCGGACGGGCCGGTCACCCAGTACGCAGACCACGTACTGACCACGTCCACGGCGCGCGAGAGCGAACTGCGCCCGGCCGCGATGTCGTCGCGGACCAGTCAGCTCCTGGTGGTGGACTGCCTGTTCGTGGGCATCGCCCAGCGCACCTACGCGTCGGCCGCCCCGGCGCTGTCCGCGTCCTACGAGGCGCTGGCCCACCGGCACCGGAGCGGTTCGCGGTAGCGAGGGGGCCCCGGTCCCGCCGCGCCCCGCCGCGCTTCCCGCACAGGCCACAGACACCGGAGAGAACCGTTCCATGACCCACACGTCCGAACCGCGCGGTCTCCGCGCGGAGTTGGAGACCCTGACCACCGAGGCGTTCCGTCCGGAGCTGGCGGACGTCGACCGGCTGCCCACCCTCGGCATCGCCCGGCTGATGAACGGCGAGGACGCCACCGTCGCCGCCGCCGTGGCCGAGCGGCTGCCCGCGATCGCCGCCGCGATCGACGCCGTGGCCGAACGGATGGCCCGGGGCGGCCGGCTGGTCTACGCGGGCGCGGGCACCGCCGGCCGGCTGGGCGTCCTGGACGCCTCCGAGTGCCCGCCGACCTTCAACACGAGCCCCGGCCAGGTCGTCGGCCTGATCGCGGGCGGCCCCGGCGCCCTGGTCACCTCGGTCGAGGGCGCCGAGGACTCCGCGGAGCTGGCCGCGGCCGACCTGGACGCGCTGGAGCTGACCGCCGACGACACGGTGGTCGGCGTCTCCGCCTCCGGACGCACGCCGTACGCCGTCGGCGCCGTCACGCACGCCCGCGCGCGGGGCGCCCTGACGGTGGGCCTCGCCTGCAACGCGGGCAGCCCGCTCGCCGCGGCGGCCGGACACGGCATCGAGGTGGTCGTCGGTCCGGAGCTGCTGACCGGCTCCACCCGCCTCAAGGCCGGCACCGCCCAGAAACTCGTCCTCAACATGATCTCGACGATCACGATGATCCGGCTGGGCAAGACGTACGGGAACCTGATGGTCGACGTGCGCGCCTCCAACGAGAAGCTGCGCGCACGCGCCCGCCGCATCGTCGCCCTCGCGACGGGGGCGGCGGACGCCGACGTCGAGCGCGCCCTGGCCGCCGCGGACGGCGAGGTGAAGAACGCCATCCTGGTCCTGCTGGCCGACGTGGACGGCCCGACCGCGGCCCGCCTCCTGGACGGGGCGGACGGCCACCTGCGCGCGGCGCTGGCGGCCTCGGCCGGCCGGCCGTGACGGGCTGGGATACTGGCCCCACCCCCACACGGAGACGAGTCACATGAACCACGCGCAGCTCACCGCCCTGGGCCGCGCCCTGCGTGTCCTCGGCGAGCACGGCGAGGCCCTGTCCGCCGACACCCCGGACGCCAAGCTGCACGAGGTGAAGGCGGACCTGCGGCGGGCCCTCGACCGGCTGGAGGAGAGCGTCGAGTCGACCGCGCCCACCACCCGCTGCCCCGAGCACCCGAGCGGGCCGGTCGACCAGAGCGCCCCCGACCTGTGCCTGCTGTGCGAGACCCGGCGCCGCACGGCCCGCCGCGCCGAGTTCAACGGGCCCGCGCCCCAGCAGGCGCCCGCCGGGCCCGTCCCCTCCCGGTACGGAACGCACGGCGACCGCCCCCAGCCCCAGCAGCGCTGGCTGCCGGAGCTGTGGAACGGTCAGGCGTGGCAGTTGTGCGGCACCCCGCGCCGCGACCGCCGCGAGGCCGAACTGTTCATCGCGGCCGAGCGGCGCGGGCCCCGGCCCGCCATGGCGTACCGGCTGGTGCTCGAGTTCACCGACTACGAGGTGCTGCGCGTGTGGGGCATCCCGGCCCGGACCGGGAGCGAGCCGACGGGCGGCCCGTGACGGCGTGACGGCGTGCCGCCGCCTCCCCGGGACCGGGGCCGGGACGCGGGCGGGTCCGGGGAGACGGCCGGGGCCGGCGCCCCGGGCCCTGTGGCCGGTGCCGTACCGGGCAACGGTCGCCCTGCTCCGGGGCCCTGCCCGTCGACGACGTCGGCCGCCGGTGATAATCGGGCTGTGAGCACGATCGAGCGCCCCATGCCGCCCCTGAACGCCGACGAGCGCGCCACGCTGGAGAGCTGGCTCGACTTCCACCGCGCCACACTCGCGATGAAGTGTGAGGGTCTGGACGACGAGCAGGCCGCCGCCGCCTCCGTGCCGCCGTCCGGCTTCACCCTGACCGGCCTCGTCCAGCACATGGCGGAGGTGGAACGGAGCTGGTTCCGCCGGGTGTTCGCCGGAGAACGCGTTCCGCCCCTCTACGACCCGCGGGCCGACCCGGCCGGTCCCGACGGTGGCTTCGAACTGGCCGAGGGCGCGACCCTGCGCGAGGCCCTCGCCACCTGGCGCGCGGAGATCGCTCGCGCCCGCGAGCACTGCGCCGACCGTTCTCCGGACGATACGGGTCGCTTCATGGACCAGGACGTCAGCCTTCGCTGGATCTACGTCCACATGATCGAGGAGTACGCCCGTCACAACGGCCACGCCGACCTGCTCCGGGAACGCATCGACGGCACCACCGGCGTATAGCGCCGGGTCGAGCGGTGTGCGCCCCGACGACGACGGCGCGCGGACGCCGGTCGTCGGCACGGCCGTTCCGCCGGATGACGTGGCGGCGGATCATGCCGGAGACGTGGGCTCCGGTGCGTCCGTCCGCACGGACACCGCCGGTCACCCCCGGCCTGAGCCGCCGGACAGGCCCCCTGCCCTGGCAGCCGGAACCCCGGCGGCCCCGGCGGTGTCCGGCGCCGAGGCGTTCGGGAACGCCGGCAGCCGGCCCACGATCGGGATGACCGGCGTCTGCATCAGCGAGACGACGATGCCGCCGAAGGCCAGGACGGCCGCCACGGCGTCGGCTCGGGGCGGCGCGGATTCCCCGGCCGTGGCGGACCGGGTGGGTGCGTCGGACATGGGGGAGCTCTCCGTCGTGGCCCGGTTCCCATCGGCTTGGGCGACTTCATGGAGCCTGATCGAGTCGAGCAACTGAATACGCCGCGCCTTCGGCCGGTCTGGTCACCACGGAACGGACACCCGGAACGGGCCCGGAGGCCGTGCGGGGAAAAGCCGGAGGCCGGTGCGTGCGTCCCGCGGGACGCACGCACCGGCCTCCGGGGCCCGGTCCGGTTCGCTCAGCTCAGCGTCTTGAGCGACGCCGCGTCGTACGGCGCGATCTCGCCGAGGCGTCCGCCGAGGACCTTCGCCGCCCACTCGGGGTCCTGGAGCACCGCGCGCCCCACCGCGACGAGGTCGAACTCGTCGCGCTCCAGCCGGTCGAGGAGGTCGTCGAGGCTGCCGAGCTCCGCGCCCCGGCCCTGGAACGCCTCCAGGAACTCCCCGTTCAGACCGACCGAACCGACGGTGAGGGCGGGCCTGCCGGTCAGCTTCTTCGCCCAGCCGGCCAGGTTCAGGTCCGAGCCCTCGAACTCCGGGACCCAGTAGCGGCGCGTGGAGGCGTGGAAGGCGTCGACACCGGCGGCCGCCAGCGGGGCGAGGAGGGCCTCCAGCTCCCCGGGGGTCTCGGCGAGGCGGGCGTCGTAGGCGTCCTGCTTCCACTGCGAGAAGCGGAAGATGACGGGGAAGGCGGGCGAGACCCGCTCGCGGACCGCCGCGACGATGTCCGCGGCGAACTTCGTCCGCGCCACCGGGTCGCCGCCGTAGACGTCGGCCCGGCGGTTGGTGCGCTCCCACAGGAACTGGTCGATGAGGTAGCCGTGGGCGCCGTGCAGCTCCACGCCGTCGAAGCCGATGCGCTCGGCGTCCGCGGCTACCTCATCGACCAGT
>NZ_LIRG01000011.1 GCF_001419695.1 Streptomyces prasinopilosus | reverse complement strand
CGGCGCGGGCGCGCTGCTCGTCGCCGTGCTGGGCACGGTGGTCACCCTCGGCGCCACCTCGGAGAACGACGCGGGCACCCCGTCGGGGGACGTCGGCGTCAACCCGTCCGCGAGCCAGGGCGTCGACGACGGCGGCCTGGGCGCCGACCCGCGGACCGACGAGAACGGCGACACCGGGAACGCCACCAGCCGGCCGACCGACCCCGGCCCGGACGGCACCCTCGGCACCGCGGACGACCCGACGCCGACGGCCACCGGGTCGGGCGAGCCCTCGGGCGACCCGAGCGGCACGAAGGAACCGGACGACCCGACGACCGGTACCGGGCCGACGGAGTCCACCGAGCCGCCGGCCTCGTCCTCCAGGCCGCCGACCTCCGGCAAGCCGACCGAGCCCACGGACGACCCGACGGAGCCCACCGAGGAGCCGACCGAACCGACGGCCGAGCCGACGGAGGAGCCGACGGATGAGGAGCCCCCGCCGCCGGAGACGTCCAACTCCGCCAGCGGGCCCGCCCCGTCCGTCCCGGCGGAGACGGAGTCGCAGGCGAGTGGTTCGGCGAGCGCCCCGCAGAGCGGCGACGAGGGCACGCCCGGCGGCTCCGGGACGACGGTGGTCTGACGGACGCACGCTCCACGCGAAGGGCCGGACTCCCGAGAGGAATCCGGCCCTTCGCGCGTGCCGTGGCGGCGGCCACCGCGCCGACGGTCAGAACAGGCGCAGCTTGTCGTCCTCGATGCCCCGCAGCGCGTCGTAGTCGAGGACCTGGCAGCCGATGCCCCGGTCGGTGGCGAGCACCCGGGCCTGCGGCTTGATCTCCTGGGCGGCGAACACACCGCGCACCGGGGCGAGATGCGGATCGCGGTTCAGCAGCTCCAAGTAGCGCGTGAGCTGCTCGACGCCGTCGATCTCACCACGCCGCTTGATCTCCACGGCGACGGTCCGCCCCTCGGCGTCGCGGCAGAGGATGTCGACGGGGCCGATGGCGGTCATGTACTCGCGGCGGATGAGGGTGTAGCCCTCGCCGAGCGTTTCGATGCGGTCCGCCAGCAGTTCCTGGAGGTGCGCTTCCACGCCGTCCTTGATCAGGCCGGGATCGACCCCCAGTTCGTGCGAGGAGTCGTGGAGGATCTCCTCCATCGTGATGATGAGTTTCTCGCCCGCCTTGTTGACGACGGTCCAGACCCCTTCCTCGTCGCCGGTGCCCTCCTTGAGCGCACAGGGCGGCGACATCCAGTTCAAGGGCTTGTAGGCCCGGTCGTCGGCATGGATCGACACGCTGCCGTCCGCCTTGACCAGGATCAGACGGGGTGCCGAGGGCAGGTGCGCGGTGAGCCGCCCGGCGTAGTCCACGGAACAGCGGGCAATGACGAGACGCATGGTCGGCAACGCTACTCGACGGGCCGGGGTCGATGCGATTCGCCCTCACGGGCACGGTGCCGACGCACGCGCGCGGCGCCGCGGCAGGCCCCGCACGGCAGCGGCGCGGGCCGCGCGGCCGACTCACAGGAGCCCCCCGGGCCCCTCGGAACGCGTCCTGTATCTCCTGGAAAACGCGTGTTCGGCGATGGCCGATTACCGGCCTACGGGAAGTCCCGCATCCGGGGATTCGCCTGGTGCGGTCATGGTCCGTTGCTTACGGTATTGAACGGGAGGTCGCGACATGTGTACGCAGCGTGTCCTGATGTGCGGGCTCCCGTGTCTGTCAGGCAACCCCCGCACCGCGGGGGTGCGAGAGGAGAACCCATGTCGCTCGACGTCTCACCGGCCCTACTCGAACAGGCCGAGCGAGGCGAGGTCGACGAAGCTGACTTCGTCGACTGCGTCCGGACCTCCCTGCCCTACGCGTGGGAGATGATCAGTTCCCTGGTGGCCCAGCTGAAGGTCGACGGCGGAGAGTTCGCCGACAACCAGACGCCCCCGCCGGACGAGCAGGCACGCGGTCAGCTGCTGCGTGCGCTCGCGAGTGACGCGATCCGCGGAGCACTGCAGCGGCACTTCGGTGTCCGGCTGGCCTTCCAGAACTGCCACCGGGTGGCGGTGTTCCCGCTGGACTCCTCGGTCGACGAGAGGCTTGCCACATTCACCTCGGTCCGGGGACAGCTGCTGAACCAGTCGCCGGAGCTGCGTGACTGCTGAGGCCCACGCCGGTCGCTTGCCGTCCCGCACGCGGGAGGTGCGGTTCTCCGCACCGGGGCGGCAAGCCGTCATCGGCCCCCGGCTCGTTCAGGGCCTGCCGGCGAGTCGGGGGAGCACCTCCGAGCCGAGCCGCCGCACGTTCTCCTCGGTCGCCGCGAGGTCACCGGTCCCCTCGACGAACAGCGCGAAACGCGAGATGCCGGTCCGCTCGCTGGTCGCGGCGAGCCGGTCCGCGCACAGCCGCGGGGGGCCCACCGGGTGCAGCCCGCAGAGCAGTTCGGTGTAGGCCAGCGGGTCGCGCATCCGCCGCTCCCGCCCGTCCACCGTGACATGGGCCCCGAGCCCCTGCCGCAGCCAGCCCGGCATCGCCTTCAGCAGCGCCTCCGCCGCGTCGGTGCGCCGGTCGGCGATCTGGCAGACCCCGGCCGAGACGTGGGACGCGCTGCGGACCTCCGGCGCCGGCCGCCCGCAGGCGTGTGCGTGGCGCCGCCACAGGGCGACCATCTCGGCCTTCTCCTCGTCCCCGACGTGCATGCCGAGCAGCATCGGCAGCCCGCGCTCGGCCGCGAGCCGCACGCTCGCCGGAGAGGTGCAGGCCACCACCACCTCGGGACCCGGGACTTCGGTGAGGACCTCCGACGGGCGCGGGACGACGGGCACTTCACGGAAGCGGTACCGCTCCCCGTCGGCCGCGACGGACGGCTCGCTCAGCCAGCGCACCAGCAGGTCGAGCGATTCCGGGAAGCCCCGCTCGTACGCCTCCAGGCCGGCTCCGAACACCTCCAGGTCGACCCACGGCCCGCCGCGCCCGACGCCCAGCGAGAACCGCCCGCCGCTGGTGACGTGCAGCAGGGCGGCCTGTTCGCCGAGTGCCACCGGGTGGACGGTGGGCAGCACGCTCACCGCCGTGCCGACCCGGATGCGGCGGGTGCGGCCGAGCAGCAACGCCGCCAGGGTGATCGCCGACGGGCAGGTGCCGTACGGCACGAAGTGGTGCTCGCCCAGCCAGACCGCGTCCAGGCCCGCCTCTTCCGTCAGTTCGGCGCAGCGGACCGCCCGGTGCAGCGCCTCCCCTTCGCCCTGCCCGGGGAACTGGGCGCCCAACACGAAACTTCCCACACGCATCGCTTTCCCGCTTCCTTGGCTCCGACGCGGAGCTCCCCCGCAGGGCATAACCGTCCGACACGTGCCGAGGACACGGGGGGACCGGGGATTTGCGGATTGTCTGCAGAATGGGCGGTTCTGGAGCCGGTGTTGCGCCACCGTGAAGGGAGGCCTGCGAGGGCCGGTTCCGTACGCGTACCCGGCTCCGCCCCGCGTAGGCTGGACGCGGTCCCCGCATCCCGTACAGCCCCGTGAGGTGTCCCGTGTCCCCGCGTCGCAACCGAGCCAAGGGAGCCGGTCCGTCCGGCCGGAGCGCCGAGGACGACGGGGCCGGGCGTTACGGCGGCTGGCGGTCCACGGAGAGCTGGCACGGCGAGGAGTGGAACGTGCGGCACGTGGCGGGGGCCAGCGCCCGGGGCAAGGCGTACCGCTGCCCCGGCTGCGACCAGTTGATTCCGGACGGTGTGCCGCACGTGGTGGCCTGGCCGGAGCACGCGGGGGCCGACGACCGCCGGCACTGGCACAAGGCCTGCTGGAACGCCAGGGACCGCCGCACCACGCGGGTGCAGCGGTCCCGCAACGCGCCGAGGTTCTGAGGGCCGGCGGACCGCCGGGTCCGCCCGGCCGCCCCGGGGCGGGCCCCCGGGACGCGGTCCTACACGTCCCGCCTGCCGAGCAGCACGAAGGCGCCGCCGAGCACCACGGCCGTGAGCCCGGTCATGATCCACAGCGGGTCCCAGCCGGACGGGCCGGACGTGCCGAGGGAGTTGGCGTAGAAGACGCTCAGCTGGTTGGGGATGGAGTACTCGAACAGCACGGTGCGCACGTCCTCCAGCGAGGAGGAGAACATGAACATCGCGACCACCAGCGGGGCGAGCACGGCGCCGATCATGAGGGTGATGGCGCCCGCCGAGTGCCGGACGACCGAGCCGACGGCCAGCGAGAGCGTGCCGAGCAGCGCGATGTAGAGCGAGATGCCGAGGGTGGCCTTCAGCCACTCGTTCCCGGTGGGATCCCCCGCGTTGTTGCCCTTCAGCATCGCCACGTGCAGGAACGCGACGACCGTGGTGGACAGCAGCGTCACCGCGAACGCGACCAGGAAGAACACCAGCGCCTTCGCCAGGAGCACCCGCCCGCGCGAGGGGCAGGCGACCATGGTCGTGCGGATCATGCCGGTGCCGTACTCGGAGGCCGTGGTCAGCACCCCCAGCGTGATGACGCACATGCTGCCCAGGAGCAGGCCGAAGAAGCCCAGGGACAGGGCGGACTCGCCGGAGAGGTCCGATTCGGTGCTCGTCACCACCAGACCGGTCAGCAGACCGACGCCGACGACGAGCAGCACGAACACGCCCAGCGTCCACATCGTGGAGCGCACCGACTTGATCTTCGTCCACTCGGAGGCGAGCGCGTGCCCGAAGTGGGTGCGCACCACCGGGATCGGCGAGGTGTAACCGGGGTACGCCGGGCCGGGGGCGGGATACGGGAAGGCGGGGTGCGCGGCGCCGGGTGCCGCCTCCCCTGCGGGCGCGGCCGGCTGCGTCGGGGGCTGGGGCGTGCTCATCGGGCGTCCTCGGGCTTGGTCACGTCGGAGCCGGCCGGGCCGGCGGGGACGGCCGGCGTCGCGGCCGGAGCGGCGGTCGCGGCCACCGCCGGGGGAGCGTCCGCGGCGGCCTCCCGGCCGGGTCGCGGTACGGGCCGGGCGTACGGGTTGGCCGCCGGGGCCACCGGTGCGCCCGGAACCGCTCCGGAGGCGCCCGGAGCGCCGTAGGGGCCCGCGGGGGCCTGCGGCACGCCCGGCGCCGCCGCGGGGTGCGGGCCGCCCTGCCCGGGCGGCGGCGGGGCGTACCAGCCGGGCTGGCCCTGGCCCGGCACCGGCACCGGCGGCTGCGTGCCCGGCGGGAGCGGCTCGTGGAACCCCTCCCTCTGGTCGGTGGTCGAGCGGTAGTCGACCACGCCCTGCGTCATCCGCATGTACGCCTCCTCCAGCGAGGCCTGGTGCGGCGACAGCTCCCACAGCCGTACGCCGGCCTCGTGGGCGATGTCGCTCACGCGGGGCAGCGGCAGCCCCGTCACCCGCAGTGCGCCGTCCTGCTCGGGCAGGACCCTGGCGCCCGCCCCGGTGAGCGCGGCGGACAGCTTCTCGCGCTGCCGCGGCTCGGTGTCCGGGGTGCGCACCCGCGCGAAGTCGGCGGAGTTCGCGGAGATGAAGTCCTTCACGCTCATGTCGGACAGCAGCTGCCCCCGCCCGATCACGATGAGGTGATCGGCGGTCAGCGCCATCTCGCTCATCAGGTGGGACGAGACGAAGACCGTGCGGCCTTCCGCGGCCAGTGACTTCATCAGGTTGCGCACCCAGAGGATGCCCTCGGGGTCGAGGCCGTTGACCGGCTCGTCGAACAGCAGCACCTGGGGGTCGCCGAGCAGGGCGGCGGCGATGCCGAGCCGCTGGCCCATGCCCAGGGAGAAGCCCTTGGAACGCCGCCGCGCCACCTCGTGCAGCCCGACCACGCCCAGCACCTCGTCCACCCGGCGGGCCGGGATGCCGGACAGCTGGGCCAGGCTCAGCAGATGGTTGCGCGCGGACCGGCCGCCGTGCACCGCTTTGGCGTCCAGCAGCGCGCCGACCTGCCGGGCGGCGTTGGGCAGCATGCGGTAGGGGTAACCGCCGATCGTGACGTGGCCCGCGGTGGGGTTGTCGAGACCGAGGATCATCCGCATCGTCGTCGACTTGCCCGAGCCGTTGGGGCCCAGGAAGCCGGTGACGGCGCCGGGCCGCACCTGGAAGGAAAGGTTGTACACAGCGGTTTTGTCGCCGTACCGCTTGGTCAGGCCGACTGCCTCGATCATGCTCCGCCCCATCGAGAGGTTCAGGACAACGAGGACGCACGTCCCCGTAAGGGTTAGGAGGATATCGAGAGGCTGACGGTTCCGCCCAAGACGAGGTAAAAACCGGCCCGTCCCCCGGCGGTCCCGCGCCCGCTACGCGTCGCGCTTCTTCAGCAGCAGGTAGCCGCCGGCGAGTGCCGCGACCACCCACAGCACCATGATGCCCAGGCCGCCCCAGGGCCCGTACGGGGTGTCGTCGTCGAGCGGCACCACCACCCGCATGATCCTGCTGCCCGCCTGGTCCGGCAGGAACCGGCCGATCCTCCGCGTCGCGTCGACGTTGCCCAGGATGCCGGAGACCAGGAAGAAGAACGGCATCAGGATGCCCAGCGACAGCATCGGGGAGCGCAGCATCGTGGCGACGCCCATCGAGAACACCGCGATCAGGGTCATGTACAGGCCGCCGCCGATCACGGCCCGCAGTACGCCGTCGTCCCCGAGGGACGCCCCGTGGGCGCCGAGCATCGCCTGCCCGAGAAAGAAGGCGGCGAAGGCGGTGGCCGTGCTCACGACGAGCGCGAGCGCGGTCGCCACCCCGAGCTTGCCGGCCAGGAAGACGCCCCGCTGCGGCACGGCCGCCAGCGAGGTGCGGATCATGCCGGTGCTGTACTCGTTCGACACCACCAGCACCCCGAACACGATCATCGCCAGCTGACCGAGACTCATTCCGGCGAAGCTGGTGAGCGTCGGATCGAAGGAGAGCCGCTGCCGGGGGTCCATGCCGTCGAACCCGTTCGCCGACAGGGCCGAGATCAGCATGCCGAGCGCGATGGTGACGACCACCGCCAGGGAGAGCGTCCACACCGTGGACGCCACCGACCGGATCTTGGTCCACTCGGACCGGACGACCTGCGCCGCCGTCATGTTCAGCCCCTCTTCCAGCCGTCGCCCCACCGCTGCGGGGACGCGGACGCGTCGGAGTGCGCGTGGTACTCCACCGACTCCGCGGTCAGCCGCATGAACGCCTCCTCCAGGGAGGCCCGCTGCGGGCTCAGCTCGTGCAGCACCAGCCGGTGCCGGGCCGCCAGCTCCCCGATCCGCTCCGCCCCGGTGCCGTCCACCTCCAGCGTCGCGCCCCCGCTCTCCACGACCGTGACGCCGGCCTCGTGCAGCACGTCCAGGAGCCGCTCCCGCTGGGGAGAGCGGATCCGGACATAAGTACGGGAGTTGTGCGCGATGAAATCGGCCATGGAGGTGTCCGCGAGCAGCCGGCCCTGCCCGATGACGACCAGGTGGTCGGCGGTCAGCGCCATCTCGCTCATCAGGTGGGAGGAGACGAAGACCGTGCGGCCCTGCGCCGCCAGCGTCTTCATCAGGGTGCGGATCCAGTGGATGCCCTCGGGGTCGAGGCCGTTGACCGGCTCGTCGAACATCAGGATGCGCGGGTCGCCGAGCAGCGCGCCGGCGATGCCGAGCCGCTGGCCCATGCCGAGCGAGAACCCCTTGGCTTTCTTCCCCGCCACCGACGACAGCCCCACCGTGTCCAGCACCTCGTGCACCCGCCGCCGGGGGATGCCGTTGCTCCGGGCGAGGCACAGCAGGTGGTTGAAGGCGGTGCGGCCGCCGTGCACGGCCTTGGCGTCGAGCAGGGCGCCGATGTACTTCAGCGGGTCCCTGAGCCGGTCGTAGTGCTTGCCGTCGATCCGGACGTCACCCGCGGTGGGCCGGTCCAGGCCCAGCATCATCCGCATGGTGGTGGACTTGCCCGCGCCGTTGGGACCGAGGAAGCCCGTGACGATGCCCGGTCTGACGGTGAACGTCAGATTGTTGACCGCCACCTTCTCGCCGTACCGCTTGGTCAGCCCCTCGAGCTCGATCATGCCGCCACGCTAGAACGGGACAAAGCCCCCTGCCACCTCAGTGGCAGAGGGCTTCATCGATGTTCAGTCACCGTACTCCGGGCGGTAACCGGAACCGGCGGTCACCGGGTCTGCTGGGCCGGAACCCCGCGGGAGGCGGGCTCCTCGTCGGCCGGCGAACCGGCCGCGGCCACCGCGGCGCCCGTGAGCGTCGCCAGCATCTCGCGGACGTTGGTCAGCTGGGCGTTGATGGAGTCGCGGCGGTTGGTCAGCGCGGCCAGCTCCCGCTCGGATTCCGAACGGATCCGGTCGGCCTTGGCGTTGGCGTCGGCCACGATGTCCTCGGCCTGGCGCTGGGCGGTCTCCACCGTCTGGCGGGCCCGGCGCTCGGCGTCCGTGCGCAGCTTCTCGGCCTCCAGGCGCAGCTGCTCCGCCCGGTGCTCGATCTCGGCGAGACGCTTCTCCGCCTTGGCCTGACGCGACGCCAGGTCGCGCTCGGACTGCTCGCGGCGCTTGGCGAGGTTCGTCTCGAAGTCCGCGGCGGCCTGCGCGGCCTTCGCGCGGGTCTCCTCGAAGAGGGCGTCCGCCTCCTCACGCTTGGACTGGGCGTCCTTCTGCGCGTCCGACCGCAGCTGCGCGGCCTCGCTCTGCGCCTTCTCGACGATCCGGACACCGTCGTCCTCGGCCTTGGCCTTGCGCTCGGCGGAGTACGACTCCGCGTCGTTGCGCACCTGCTGGGCCGCGGACTCGGCGAGCTCGCGGTGCTGCTCGGCCGCGCGCCGGGCCTCCTCACGGAGGTCCTTCGCCTCCTCCTCGGCCAGCCGCAGGATCTTCTCCACGCGTGCGCCGAGACCCGCGTACGACGGCTCGGCGTCGGTGACCTGGGCCTGGGCGTTCTGCGTCTCGAGGTGGAGCTCTTCGATGCGCTTTTCCAGAGCGGTGATGCGGGCGAGAGCGCTGTCACGGTCGGAGACGAGCTTGGAGATGCGTTCGTCCACCTGAGCGCGGTCGTATCCACGCCGCACAAGCTCGAAGCCGTAGGGGGAAGTGTCGCTCATGGGGTTCCTGTCGAATGAGACCGGTGAGGTGATAGGGGGAATCCTAGGCGCCGAAGCGCTGTGTCATCGAGCGGATGCACGTTTGATACGGAGAATGACACCCCTTTTGAGTGGCTGACCACCGGAGTGCTTGCCAAGTGCATGCCCAAACCCCCTGGCCGGCAAGGGATTTCACCTGCCGACAGGGGGTTTCGCACGTCATCGAAGACTTCTGCCCGGTTCGTCCTCGACGATCCTAGCCGTCCGAGGACTTGCCCCGCTGGCCGGGGGGACCGGCCGCCGCGGCGGCCTTCACCCCGTGGTCCTTGCCGCCGCCCGGCGCCTCGAACGACTCCAGCGCCTCCAGGACGTCCTGCACACGCGAGATCTCGGCGTTGATGTCCTCGCGCCGGCGCACCAGGACCTCCAGCTCGCGCTTGCCCTCCTCGACCGTGGCCCGCGCCTCGCGGATCGCCTCGGCCTTCAGCTCCTCGGCCTCCTTGACCAGCGTGGCCTTCTTCTGCTCGGCCTCCTTCAGGAGCCCCTCGGCCTTCTTCACCGCGGCGATACGCACCTTGCCCGCCTCGGAGTTGGCCTCGGACACGATCTCCTTGGCCTTCGCCTGCGCCTTGGCCAGCTGCTCCTCGGCCGCCTTGATCAGCGCGTCGCAGCGGTCGCCGGTGGACTTCATCGTCTCGGCCGCCTCACGGCGGGCCCGCTCGTGCAGCTCCTCGATCTCACCGGTGATCCGGTCCCGCAGCTCCTCGGCGCGCTCCCTGATGCGGGTCGCGTCCCGGCGCGCCCCGATCAGCAGCTCGTCCGCGTCCGCACGGGACTTCTCCACCCGGGAGTTGCCCTCGACGGTCGCCGCGGCGACGAGCCGGTCGGCCTCCGTGCGGGCCGCGCCGACCATCGAGTCGGCCTGGGCCTCCGCCTCCGCGGTGGTCTTCTGCGCCTGCTGCTGCGCCTCGGCGAGCAGCTTGTCCGCCTCGGCGGCGGTCTCCGTGATGAGCGTGTCGACCTGCTCGGCCGCCTCCGAACGCCGCTTGTTGGCCTCCTGGCGGGCCTCGTCGAGGGTGCGCTCGGCCTCCTCGCGCGCGGACGTCACCAGCCGCTCCGCCTCCCGCTCCGCGTCGGCCTCGACCCGCGCGGACTCGGTGCGGACCCGCTCCGCGTGCTGCTGCGCCGAACCGACCGCCCGGGCCGCCTCGGCCCGCAGCCGCTCCGCGTCACCGGACGCGTCCGAGATCAGCTTCTCGGCCTTGGCCACCGCCTCCGTCCGCAGCCGGTCGGTCTCCGCGGCCGTCTCCGCGGTGAGCCGCTCCGCCTCCCCGCGGGCCTCCGTGATGAGGGTGTCCACCTGGGCCGCCGCGTCCGAACGGATCCGGTTGGCGTCCTCCCGGGCCTCGGCCCGGGTGCGCGACGCGTTCCGCTCGGCCTCGGCGACCGTGTCCGACGCCTCCGTACGCATCCGCAGGGCCTGCTCGGATACCTCCGAACGGACCCGCTCCGCCTCGGTGATCGCCTCGGACACCGTGCGCTCGGCGAGCGCCTTGGCGGCCTCCGTCTCCTCCTGCGCCTCGCGCCGCATCCGGGCGGCGTCCTCGCCGGCCCGCTCCCGCTCCGCGTAGGCGTCGGACCGGACCCGGTCGGACTCCTCCTCCGCCTCGCGGCGCATGCGGTCCGCCGCGTGCTCGGCGGCCTGGCGCAGCCCGGTGATCTCGTCCTGCGCCTGCTCCTGCAGCCCCGCGACCGCGTCCCGCACCTGCTGGGCGTTCTGCTCGGCCGCCGCCACCATCTCCGTGGCGCGCCGGTCGGCCTCCTCGACCAGCCGTACGGCCTCGGCCTGCGCCTCCTCCACCCGCTTGCGGGCCGAGGCCAGCAGCTCCTCGCTCTGCTCCCGGGCCCGCTCACGCTCCTGGTCGGCCTCCGTGCGGGCCGCGCCCAGCAGCTCCTCGGCCTCGCGCCGGCGCCGGGCGGCCTCCTCCTGCGCGCCCGCCAGCGTCTCCTGCGCCTCCGCGCCGAGCCGCTCGGCGGCGGCCCGCGCCTCGGCCCGCACCCGGTCGGCGCTCTCCTGCGCCTCCGTCTTCAGCCGCTCGGCCTCGGCCGAGGCCTCCGACCGCAGCTGCACGGCCACGGACTCGCCCTCGGCGCGGGACGCCGCCGCGTCCGCCGCGGCCTCGTCGCGCAGCCGCTCGGCCTCCGCCTCCGCCTGCTGGCGCAGCGAACGGCTCCGCTCGGCGGCCTCGGTGCGCAGCCGTTCGGCCTCGTCCGCCGCCTCGCGGCGGATCCGGGCCGCCTCCTCGCGGGCGTCGCTCAGCGCCTGCTCGGCCGAGGCGAGCCGCTCCCCGGCCTCCGCATGCAGCCGGGTCAGCTCCTCGTCGGCCTCCGCGCGGCGCGCGGCGACGGCCCGCTCGGTCTCCTCCCGGAGTTCGCGCGCGGCCCGTTCGGCGTCCTCCTTGAGCGCGTCGGCCTGCTCGGCGGCCTGCGCGCGGTGCTGCTCCGTCTCCTTGCGGGTGCGCTCCAGCGTCTCCTCGGCCTGCCGGCGCAGCGTCGTGGCGCGCTCGATGGCCTCGGTGCGGACCTTCTCGCTGTCCGCCTGCGCGGTGGAGCGCAGCTCGTCCGCGTCCGCCTTCGCCTTGGACAGCAGTTCCTCGGCGGACCGGGCGGCCTCCTCGATCTGCGCCACGGCCTGCTTACGGGCCTCCGCGCGGATCTTCTCGCCCTCGGCGACCGCGTCGGCCCGCAGGTGCTCGGCCTCGCCGCGCAGCCGGCGGGCCTCCTCCTGGAGCTCGACCGTCTTGGCGCGGTACTCCTTGGTGTCGTCCTTCGCCGCACCCTTGAGCTGCGTGGCGATGTCGTGCGCCTCGGCGCGCAGCCGGTCCGCCTCCGCCTCGGCCTCGCGGCGGATCCGCTCGGCCTCCTCGGCCGCCTCCCTGGTGGTCCGCTTGGCGTCCTCCGACGCCTTGTTGAGCACCTCCTCGGCGGTCCTGGCCGCCTTCGACAGCTGGGTGGCGCTCTCCTCGGCGGTGATCGTGCGGGCCTTCTCGGCGGCCTCCGCGACGATCTTCTCCGCCTCCGCGCGGGCGTCCGCGACGACCTGCTCGGCGTCCGCCTTGGTGGTCTCGGCCTCCTTGGTGGCCTCGCTGACCAGCCGGGCGACCTGCTCCTTGGCCGTGCGGGTACGGGTCTCGTTGGCGGACTCGGCGGAGGCGAGCGCCTTCGCCGCGGCCTCCTTGGCCTCGGCGAGCACCTTCTCCGCCTCGGCGCGGGCCTCGCGCAGCGCCTCCTCGGCGGCGGACATACGCTGCTCGGCGGCCTTGGTGAGCTCCTGGGCCTCGCGGCGGGTGGACTCCGACTCGCCGACCGCCGCCGACCGCACCTGCTCGGCGTGGTCCGCGGCCTCCTGGGCCTGCGTGGAGGCGGCGGCCAGCAGCCGCTCGGCGTCCGCGCGGGCCCGGCGCAGCGTCTGGTCGGCCTCCGCGCGGGCCGCCTCGGCCTCGCTGCGCAGCCGGTGACGGGCCTCGGCGGTCACCCGTTCGGCCTCCGCGCGGGCGGCGGCCAGTGCCTGCTCGGCCTCCGCGCGGGACTCGTCGAGCAGCCGGCGGGCCTGCTGCTCGGAACGGGCCCGCACCTGCTCGGCCCACGCCACGTTCTCGTTGACGTGCGACTCGACGGTCTGCCTGCGCTCCGCCAGCTCCTGGTCGAGCTGCTGGCGCCGGGTCACCGCCTCCTGGTGCAGCTCCGACTGGAGCCGGGCCGCCTGCTCGGCGTGCTCCTGGAGGATCCGCTGGGTCTGCGCCCGCACCTGGCTCAGCTCGCGCTCCGCGTCCGCGCGGAGCTGGTCGGCCTGCACCTGCGCGTTGCGCAGCAACTGCTCGGCCTGGTAGCCGAGGTCGCCGCCCTCGTAGGCGGGCCGGGACATGATGGTGCGCCGCGCCTCGTGCAACTTGGCGCGCAGCACCTCGACCTGGTAGCCGAGGTCGTCGGCGTGCTGGATCGCCTTTTCCCGCTCGGTCTTCAGCCGCTTCATCTCGGCTTCGAACCGAGAGAGGTGGTCGACGTCAGCCGCCGGATCTCGCTCCTGGCTCTCGTAGCCCCGCACTGCGCGGTCCCATCCGTCCCCTGGTCGCAACTCTGGCCGGGTCCCGTCCGCCGGACGGGACCCCCGGGGAATGGTGTCAGATCAACGGAGGAGCATGCGCCGCTACCCCCGCGCGCGCCCCTCGAAACCCGGACCCCGGTGCGCCCTGCTGCCAGGACCGGCGACGCCCACCCGAACGGAGGCAGTCGTCGGCTTTCTGACGGCAGGACATGATCGCCCTGGATCGAGCGGCGACCGCACCCAACCCTACCGGCCCTTATGTACGTGGGTCAGTGCTCAGGTGACTCAACGGGCGCCGAAGTGACCAGTTCTGTCAGTACGCCATGACAGTCCTTGGGGTGCAGGAAGGTGATCCGTGACCCCATGGAGCCGCGCCGGGGCTCTTCGTACAGGACGCGTACGCCCTTGTCCCCGATCGCGGCGGCCTCGGCGTCGACGTCCGCCGTGCCGAAGGCGATGTGGTGCACCCCCTCGCCGTTCTTCGCGAGCCACTTCGCGACGGTGGAGTCCTCCCGGGTCGGCTCCAGCAGTTGGAGGTAGGAAGCACCCCCGTCCGAGGTCTCGTTGATCTTCAGCATGGCCTCGCGCACGCCCTGCTCCTCGTTGACCTCGGAGTGGAACACCTCGAAGCCGTAGGTGGCCCGGTAGAACTCCACGGTCGCGTCGAGGTCGCGGCAGGCGATTCCGATGTGGTCGATTCGCGTCAGCATGGATTCAGTGGAACGGTCCCCGGACGGTTACGCAACGTGCGCGCGATCACACCGACGGCCCGATGACGGGGCGGACCGCAGCTCAGTACATTCGAAGTAAACCCTCGTTCACTCCTCGGCTGTGCAGCCGGAAGGGGATCGCATCTCATGACTTCCGCATCCTCCGCACCATCCGCAGCGAACGGCACGACGTCCGTGATCGTCGCGGGCGCCCGGACCCCGATGGGCCGGCTGCTCGGCTCGCTCAAGTCCTTCTCCGGAGCCGACCTCGGCGGCTTCGCGATCAAGGCCGCCCTCGACCGTGCGGGGATCGGCGGCGACCAGGTCCAGTACGTGATCATGGGGCAGGTGCTCCAGGCCGGGGCGGGGCAGATCCCGGCACGCCAGGCGGCCGTCAAGGCCGGCATCCCGATGAACGTCCCGGCGCTCACCATCAACAAGGTGTGCCTGTCCGGCCTCGACGCGATCGCGCTGGCCGACCAGCTGATCCGGGCCGGCGAGTTCGACGTGGTCGTGGCCGGCGGCCAGGAGTCCATGACCAACGCCCCGCACCTGCTGCCGAAGTCCCGCGAGGGCTTCAAGTACGGCGCGGTCCAGATGATCGACGCCATGGCGCACGACGGTCTGACCGACTCCTTCGAGAACGTCGCCATGGGCGAGTCCACCGAGAAGCACAACACCCGCCTGGGCATCGGCCGCCGGGAGCAGGACGAGATCGCCGCCCTGTCCCACCAGCGGGCCGCCGCCGCGCAGAAGAACGGCCTCTTCGCGGCGGAGATCACCCCCGTGGAGATCCCGCAGCGCAAGGGCGACCCGGTCCTCTTCAGCCAGGACGAGGGCATCCGCGCCGACACCACCGCCGAGTCGCTGGGCAGGCTGCGTCCCGCGTTCGCCAAGGACGGCACGATCACCGCCGGCTCCTCCTCGCAGATCTCGGACGGCGCGGCGGCCGTGGTCGTGATGAGCAAGGCCAAGGCGCAGGAGCTCGGCCTCGAGTGGATCGCCGAGATCGGCGCCCACGGCAACGTGGCGGGACCCGACAACTCCCTGCAGTCGCAGCCGTCCAACGCGATCGCCCACGCCCTGAAGAAGGAGGGCCTGGAGGTCTCCGACCTCGACCTCGTCGAGATCAACGAGGCCTTCGCGGCGGTGGCCGTGCAGTCGATGAAGGACCTCGGCGTGTCCACGGAGAAGGTGAACGTCAACGGCGGCGCCATCGCCCTGGGGCACCCGATCGGCATGTCCGGCGCCCGTCTGGTGCTGCACCTGGCGCTGGAGCTGAAGCGGCGCGGCGGCGGCGTCGGCGCGGCGGCGCTGTGCGGCGGCGGCGGACAGGGTGACGCGCTGATCGTGCGGGTGCCCAAGGCCTGAGCAGGCCGCCCGGCCGCCGTTCGGGGCGGATCCCCGCGGCGGGCCCGTACGGCAGGCCCGTACGGCAGGTCCCTACTTGTGAACGGAGCAGTGATGCAGGACGTCTCCACTCTGGTGGCACGGGCCAGGGAGGGTGCGCCGCGTGCCGTGGCCCGGCTGATCTCCCTGGTGGAGGGGGCGTCCCCGCAACTGAGGGAGGTCATGGCGGCCCTGGCGCCGCTGACCGGCAACGCGTACGTGGTCGGCCTGACGGGGTCGCCGGGCGTCGGCAAGTCGACGTCCACCTCGGCGCTGGTGAGCGCGTACCGCAGGCAGGGCAAGCGGGTCGGCGTCCTGGCCGTCGACCCGTCCTCGCCGTTCTCCGGCGGCGCGCTGCTCGGCGACCGGGTCCGGATGTCGGAGCACGCCTCCGACCCCGGGGTCTACATCCGCTCCATGGCGACCCGCGGCCACCTGGGCGGCCTCGCCTGGTCCGCGCCGCAGGCCATCCGCGTCCTCGACGCGGCCGGCTGCGACGTGGTCCTGGTGGAGACGGTCGGCGTCGGCCAGTCGGAGGTGGAGATCGCCTCCCAGGCCGACACGTCGGTGGTGCTCCTCGCGCCCGGCATGGGCGACGGGATCCAGGCGGCCAAGGCCGGAATCCTGGAGATCGGCGACGTCTACGTCGTCAACAAGGCCGACCGCGACGGCGCGGACGCCACCGCCCGGGAGCTGAACCACATGCTGAGCCTCGGCGAGTCCCGGGCTCCCGGCGACTGGCGGCCGCCGATCGTCAAGACCGTCGCCTCGCGCGGGGAGGGAGTCGACGAGGTCGTCGAGGCCCTGGAGAAGCACCACGCGTGGATGGAGGAGCGCGGGGTCCTGGCGGAGCGCCGGCTGGCCCGCGCGGCCCGCGAGGTCGAGACGATCGCCGTCACGACCCTGCGGGAACGCATCGGCGACCTGCACGGCGACCGCCGCCTGGGCGCGCTGGCGGAACGGATCATCGGCGGCGAGCTGGACCCGTACCGCGCGGCGGACGAACTGGTGGCGGGGCTGACGCGGGGCTGAGGCGGGACCGGGGCGCGGGCGCCGGTCCGCGGGGACCGGCGGACCGGGTACGGCGGACCGGGTACGGCGGAGGGCGGTGCGGGCCGGATGGCCCGCACCGCCCCGTCCGTTCACGCGACCGGCCCAGCGGTCCGCCCGGATCTCCGCTCAGCGGTCGTCGCGGTCGTCGCGGTCGTCGTTCCGGTCATCGGCGTCGTCGCGGTCGTCGCCGTCGTCGTCACGCCCGTCGTCGTCCCGGTCGTCCCGGTCGTCCCGGTCGTCCGAAGCGTCGCCGTCCGCGGTGACCTCGCCGTTGTCCGGGGCGACCCGCCACTCCCGGTCGTCCCCGCCGGCGGTGACCGTTTCGACCTCCCAGGCCGCCTCGCCGCGGGGCCCGTCGTCGTCCAGGTCCACCGACGTCACGGTGCCCTCGGCGGCCGCCGCCTTCGCGGCCTCCCCGGCCGTCACCGACGTGCCCTTGAGCGCGGCGCGCACCCCGGCGGCGTCGTCGTCATCGTCGTCGTCCCGCTCCGAGCCCAGCACCTTGCCGCTGTCCGGGTCGATCCACACGCTGTACCGGGTGTCGCCGCCGCCGAGGACGCCGACCTCCCAGGCGGCCCTGCCGCGGTGCTCGCCGTCGTCATCGTCGTCGTCCATCTCGACGGAGACCGCGGTGCCCGGCCGGTGCTTCAGCGCGGCGGAGACGGCCTCGGCGGCGCTCACGTCCGCGGAGAGCGCCCGGGCGTCGTCGTCCAGGTCGTCGCGGTCGTCGCCGTCGTCGTCGCGGTCGTCGTCACCGTCGTCGCGCCGGTCGTCGCGCTCCCCGTCGGACGCCCACGTGTCCACCTGCCGCGTGCTCGCCGGCTCGTCGTCCCCCGAGACCGCGATGGCCGTCGCCGTGCCTCCGCCGACCAGTGCGGCGGCGGTGATGGCGGCGATCACGACGTTGCGCTTCATGTGGGTTCCTCCCCGATCGCTGTGTTTTCGATGTCCCCAATCTCGCCGATCGATGCTGAGGGGAACCTGAAACCGCCTGAAGTGATCTTCAGGTTCGCTCTGCGACCCTGGTGCGCATGCGCCCACCCGTCGCCCCCCACCACCCTGCCGGAGGCCCTTCGCGCCGCCCCTCCCGATTGCTGATAGTCGAGGACGAGAAGCGGCTGGCCCTGTCCCTCGCGAGGGGACTGACCGCCGAGGGATACGCCGTGGACGTCGTCCACGACGGCCGGGAGGGCCTGCACCGGGCCACGGAGGGCACGTACGACCTGGTGATCCTCGACATCATGCTGCCCGGCCTCAACGGCTACCGCGTCTGCGCCGCCCTGCGCGCCGCCGGACACGACGTGCCGATCCTGATGCTCACCGCCAAGGACGGCGAGTACGACGAGGCCGAGGGCCTGGACACCGGCGCCGACGACTACCTCACCAAGCCGTTCTCCTACGTCGTCCTCGTCGCCCGGGTGAAGGCGCTGCTGCGCCGCCGGGGACAGGGCGCCGGGGCCTCGCCGGTGCATGTGCTCGGGGACCTGAGGATGGACACCGCCGCCCGCCGGGTCTTCCTGGCCGGGGACGAGGTGACGCTCACCGCCAAGGAGTTCTCCGTGCTCGAACAGCTGGTGCTGCGGGCCGGCGAGGTGGTGTCCAAGCCGGAGATCCTGGAGCACGTCTGGGACTTCGCCTACGAGGGCGACCCGAACATCGTCGAGGTCTACGTCAGCGCCCTGCGCCGCAAGCTGCGCGCCGGGCTGATCCGGACGGTGCGCGGCGCCGGGTACCGGCTGGAGACGGCGCGGTGAGCCGCCTGTTCGGCTCGGTCCGCTCGCGGGCGACGCTCGGCGCCACGCTCGTGGTCGTGGCGGCCCTCTTCGTCACGGGCGCCGCGGTCCTGCAGGCGCTGCGCGCCAACCTGACCGCCGAGGCGGGCACCCAGGCGGAGGGCACGGCGCGGGCGGTCGCCGCCGAACTCGCCGCGCGGACCCCGTACGACCAGCTGTCGGGGCTGGACAGCAAGTCCGGGCCCGTGCAGGTCGTCGACGAGGACGGGAACCTGGTCGCGGCCACCGAGGACCTGCAGTGGATCAGCGGCACGGCCACCGACCAGGTCGAGGCCCGCCCGTCGTCCTCCCCGTCGCCCTCGCCCTCCGCGCCGGCGTCCGCCCCGCCGTCGGTGCCGGCCCGGGAGGACGACGATGACGACGATGACGACGACGACGATGACGACGACACCGAGGTGCCCCGCACCGCGAGCACGCCGGAGGCCGAGGAGTCCGCACCGTCCCTCGCCCCCGGCGAGACCGGCCGGCAGACCACCTTCGGCAGCGGCGCCGCGACCGTGGACGACGACACGGCGGACTACCGCTTCGCGGCCGTCGACGTGCGCACCCACGACCGGGGTCTGCTCACCGTCCACGCGGGGGCCCCGCTGGCCGCCGAGCACAGCGCCGTACGCACCGCGCTGACCGTGATGCTGATCGGCTTCCCGCTGCTGGCGGCGCTGGTCGCCGGGATGACCTGGGTGGTCACCGGGCGCGCCCTGCGCCCGGTCGCCGGCATCCGCGAGGAGATGGCCGCGATCACCGCGTCCGAGGACCTCACGCGCCGGGTCCCGGAACCGGGGACCCACGACGAGATCGCGCGGCTCGCCCGCACCACCAACGAGACGCTCGCCGCCCTGGAGGCGTCCGTGGAGCGGCAGCGGCGGTTCGTCGCCGACGCCTCGCACGAGCTGCGCAGCCCGATCGCCTCCCTGCGCACCCAGCTGGAGGTGGCCGCCGCCCATCCCGAGCTCCTCGACCTGGACGGCGCCGTCGAGGACACCGTGCGGCTCCAGCACCTCGCCGCCGACCTGCTGCTGCTCGCCCGGCTGGACGCGGGGGAGCGGCCCGTCGACGCGCGGGTCGACCTGGCCGCGCTGGCCCGCGAGGAGGTGGCGGGGCGGACGGGGGTGACCGTGGACGCGGAACCGGCGGAGGTGGCCGGGTCGCGGGGACAGCTGGGCCGGGTGCTCGGCAACCTGCTCGACAACGGACGCCGGCACGCCCGCGAGACGGTCTCGGTGACCGTGCGGCGGGAGGGCGACTGGGCGGTGCTCACGGTCGCCGACGACGGCGACGGGGTGGCCGAGGCCGACCGGGAGCGGATCTTCGAGCGGTTCGTCCGGCTGGACGCCGCCCGCAGCCGCGACGACGGCGGGGCCGGTCTGGGCCTCGCCATCGCACGGGACGTCGCGGTACGGCACGGCGGGACGCTCACGGCCGGCGCGGCACCCTCGGGCGGAGCCCTGTTCACCCTCCGTCTGCCGCTCGCCCCGACGACCTGACCCGGACGGGTGGAACCTTTTCACCCGGACGGACCACCGGCCGTCCGGGCCGGTGGTCCGTCCGGGCGCCGGGTCAGAAGCGCCCGCGCTGGTCGCGCAGGTGCTCCGCGACGGGCTTCAGGGCCCGGTCCAGCTCGTCCAGGGCCTCGGGTGAGAGCAGGTCGATGAAGTGCCGGCGGACCGACGCCACGTGATGGGGCGAGACCTTCTGCATGGTCTCCATGCCGTGGTCGGTGAGGACGGCGAAGAGGCCGCGCCGGTCGGACTCGCAGTGCTGCCGCCGGACCAGGTCCGCGTTCTCCAGGCGGGTCACCTGGTGGGAGAGCCGGCTCTTGGACTGGAGGGTGGCGGCGGCGAGGTCGCTCATCCGCATCCGGCGGTCCTCCGACTCGGAGAGGTTCACCAGGATCTCGTAGTCGTTCATCGTCAGGCCGAAGGGCTGCAGGTCCTTCTCGAGCTGGTACGTCAACAGCCTGTTGACCTCCAGGTGGGTGCGCCAGGCGCACTGCTCCGCATTGGTCAGCCAGCGCGTGGCCGTCTCGGTCTCCATGAATGAAGTCTACCTAAGAAGTTGAAAGGCGAACTAGTGGGAGGTTTCCTGTGACGGTGACGGCGTGCACGCGTTCGAAGTCACACTCCGCAGACTACCGCTCACAGCCCGAAGCGACGCTGGAGGTCTCCCAGCTGTCCGGGAAGGCGCGGTGCCCCCGCAGCCTGCCCGTGCGCTCCGGGCCCTCCGCCGCCGGGCACCCCGGCCTGCTGCGGAGCGGCCCCCGCGGCCTGCTCCGGGAGCAGCGACTCGGACGACTGCAGCAGCACGGTGCCGGCCCCGACGAACTCGAGCTGGTGCTCCTCGCCGGAGGCCCCGCCGAGGCCCGTCAGCGCACGTAGACCGCCCAGGACGCCGGTCAGGTACCCGTGGTCGTAGTGGTGGCACGGGGAGGGGCAGTCCGCCCACCCGACCAGCGCCTGGGGGTCCACCCGGAGCGGGGGTTCCATGAACACCACCGGGCCGTTGGAGACGGCCACGAACTTTCCGGTTCCGAGGAGCGTCAGGAAACCCGGCACGATCGACTGCTTCAGCGACAGACTTGGCTGAAAAGCAAGCAGATTGCCCGAGCGAATGGTCAGATTGCCGTCCTCGAGGTCATACGAATTCACATCGAACGCCCGGTCGGCGAGCAGCATCCTGCCCGAGCCCTCCGCCACGACCCAGTCGCTCGCGTGCAGAGGCGAATGGAACGACGTGCGGACAAGTCGGTCGAGCCGGCCGTGCCCGACGCCGTTGAACTCGATCGTCCCGTAGTAGGCGATCATCTTCCCCTTCTGCAGGAACCACCGGCTTCCGGAGAGCTCCACGCAGAAGGTGTAGGGGTCGACGTTGTCATCGGACGGCAGGGTGGTCGGGTCGTGGACCGTGACGCCGGACCGCGGTCCGGTGCCCGGGGTTCCGTGGGTGCTCACAGCTTCTCCTCCGAGGCCTGGACGTACACCGCGCCGCTGCCGCTGAGCTCCAGCTGGAACGCCTCGCCGGAGCCGCGTCCCACCATGTCCCGCCAGCCGAGCGCCGTGGACAGCTTGTTGCGGACCTCGCCGTGATGGGCGACGTAGGCCTGCGGGTCGACGTGGACCGGGCGCTGCGGCGTGACCGGGATCTCGATCACGCCCCCGTGCGCCATCACCGCCACCGAGCCGTGCCCCCTGAGCGTGGTGGTGAACAGGCCCTGCCCGGAGACCCGGCCCCGGACCATGCCCCTCACCCCGCCCTGCGAGCCCAGGAACACCGTGCCCTGCTCCAGCGTGTCCTCGAACGCCAGCAGGCGGTCCGCCTCGACGTACAGGGTGTCCCCGGAGAGGTCGATCACCTGCACGTGGTGGCCGCCGTGCCCGAACAGGACCGTGCCGCTGCCCTCGACGGTCATCAGGGGGGTGTCCTCGCCCGCCACCCGCCGGCCGATCATCGACCGGAGTCCGCCCTGGCCGCCCGCCGTGCTGGGGGTGAAGGTGATCTCGCCCCGGTGGGCGAGCATCGCGCCGCGCTGGCTGAACAACCGCCGGCCGGGCGCCACGGTCGCCTCGACGACCTTCGAGTTGATCTCCCGGAAGGGCATGTCAGACGTCTCCCCCGATCGTGTTCCGCTCGCTGGGCTGGACGTACACCAGCCCGTCGCCCTCGAACCGCATCTGGAACGCCTCGCCGCCGCCCTCGCCGAGCAGCGTGCGGAACGTCACCCCGGACTGGAGGGACCGGCGGAGATCGCCCTGGTGGGCCACGTAGGCGCCGGGGTCGACGGTCAGCGGGTACTGCGGAGCGACCCGGAGCAGCACCGCGGGCCCGTCCGACATGATCGCCACCTGGCCGTGCCCCTCGACGGTGGTCGTGAACAGCCCGTTGCCCTGCGCGGCGCCGCGCAGACCGGTGAAACCGGTCCCCGTGCGCAGACCGCCCTCGGTCGCCAGCAGGTTGCTCGACTCCACGTGGAGCGTGTCCCCCCGGAGCCCGACCAGGTTGATGTCGGAGGCGCGGTCCGCGAACCAGCAGGTGCCGCGGCCCTTCACCTCCATCACCGTCATCTGCTCACCGGTCAGCCGCCGGGTCACCATCCCCCGGACGCCCTCCCCGCCGCCGGTCAGCTTCCGGAACGCCATATCGCCGTCGTACGCGACCATCGAGCCGTTCTTCGCCCTCACGGCGTCCCCGGTCATCTCGACGGCGAGCACCTTGCTGCTCTGAAGTCGGAACATCGCCACGCGTGTGACGGTAACCGCAGCCCCGTCGCCGTAAAAGGCCCTTCAGGGGGATGTATGCCCCGAGGATCCCCCCGGGGCCCGTCCGGCGCTCCCCGTCCGCGCCGTGCCGAATCCGGACCCCCTCCGGTGATCGCGGACGCCGTTTGCCACAATGGGCGAGCGCTTGTGCGTGCGTTCACAAAGCGTCAGGCACAGGGCAACGGATCGGGCCGCCGGGCCCGGTACGACTCGTAGACACCGCTGTCTCTCCCACCGAAGGTGATCCGTGGACCTCAAGACCGCCAGTGCCCTCCGCCGCCTCCGCCTGGTATCGGCCCCCGAGGCGATCTCGTTCCTGCTGCTCCTCGTGGCCTCGGTCCTGAAGCGGACCACGGAGTTCAACGCCGTCCCGGTGCTGGGTGCGGTCCACGGGTTCCTCTTCGTCGTGTACGTGCTCTTCTGGGCCGACGCCTGGAACCGCGCCAAGTGGCCGCTGAAGACCGCCGCCTTCTACTTCCTGATGTCGTGCCTGCCCGCCGGCGGCTTCTTCGCCGAGCGCCGGCTCAAGCGGGAGACCGAGGACGCGGTGATCGCGTCCCGCGCCCGCAAGGAAGGGGTCGTGAGCGCGTGATCGTCGCCTTCTCCGTGACGCCCCTCGGCGTCGGCGAGGACGTGGGGGAGTACGTCGCCGACGCCGTGCGGGTGGTCCGCGAGTCCGGGCTGCCGAACCGCACCGACGCCATGTTCACCTCGGTCGAGGGCGAATGGGACGAGGTGATGGACGTCGTGAGGCGCGCCGTGGCGGCGGTCGAGGCGCGGGCCCCGCGGGTGTCCCTGGTCCTCAAGGCGGACATCCGGCCCGGGACCGAGGACGGGCTCACCTCCAAGGTCGCCACCGTCGAGCGGTACCTGGCCCCGGACGCGGACGAGAGCCGGTAGCCGGAGGCGGAACGGGTGAGGCGCGGGGCGGCACCGCCGCCCCGCGCCTCACCCGCGTCCGGCCGCGCGGCGCAGGTGGTGGCGGACCGCGCGGTGGGCGACCGGGCCGAGACCGTCCAGGGCGGCGACGAGCACCCCGAGCTGCTCCAGGGCGTCCAGGGCCGCGCCCGCGCCCGCCGGATCCACCCCCTCGTACAGTTCGAGGCCGACGAAGGACGCCGCCACCGCGCGGGCGAGCCCGCCGGAGTCGGCGAACTCGCCGAACGGGGTGCCGGGCAGCACCCGTTCGAGGACCTTCTCGATCTCCGCGATCCACAGGTCGAGCCCCGCCGACGTCGCCGCCTTCAGCCGGTCGTGGGTCTGGGCGCCGGCCAGCAGCTGCCCGAGCAGGGCCACCTGGCCCGCCGCGCGCTCCTCCTCGTGCATCTCCCGCCCGAAGGCGAGGAGCTCCGTGAGGGAGCCGACCTCGGCGAGACGGTCGCGGTGGCGGGCGACCCGCTGCTCGGCGCCGTGGCGGCAGGCGGCGGAGAGCAGTTCGTCCACCGAGCCGAAGTGGTAGAAGACCAGCGCCTGGTTGACCCCGGCCGTGGTCGCGATGGCCCGCGCCGAGACCTTGGCGATGCCCTGCTCGGCGAGCGTGCGCAGGGCGCCCTCCAGCAGCTTCGTCCGGGTGCCGTCGGCGGGGCTCACGCGCGCGGCTCCTCGCGGACCGGGCGCAGGCCGGGGCGCACCCCGCACGCGCGGACGTCGCCGTAGACGGCGGTGAAGGAGCCCTCGTAGCCGAAGAGCGGCCCGAAGCGGCGGTGGGTGACGTCGACCCGGATCCGGAAGCGGCCGGCGCGTTCGTCGTAGGACTCGCGCACCTCGGCCCGCGCGCCGAGGATCTCGGGCACGCGCACGTCCACCGGTCCCTCCCGGAAGCGGTGCCCGCCCGAGCGGATCAGCAGGGAGCCGTCGGGTTCCGCGCGCAGGCGCAGGTCGGTGGCGAGGTGCTGGTGGGTGCCGAGGTAGTCGACGATGCGGTCGCCCCGGGGGCCGAGCACCATCTGGGCGTCGAAGCGGCGGGGGCGGCCGGGCAGGTGGAAGGTGCGCACGAAGCTCACCGTCTCACGGCCGAAGCCGTCGGTGTACGGCACGTTCTCGATGGTGAAGGGGACGTGCCGGCCCTGCCGGGGGACCAGGATGTTCCGGGTCGCGCCGAGTGCCAGGAACGGCTTCACGAAGGCGCCGCCGTGCCAGACGCGGTCCATCACGCCGTGGCCCGTACAGGCCTCGCCGCTGGTCAGGCCGACGGAGAAGCGGCGTCGCAGCGCGGGGTGGAGGCGGTCGAAGTCGGCGCCCATCACGGTGCGGAAGATCGAGGTCATCGCGGGGTCTCCGGGGTGTGCGGCAGCCGCGGCGGGCGGGCCGGGGCTGCCGCACACCCCGGAG
>NZ_LIRG01000109.1 GCF_001419695.1 Streptomyces prasinopilosus | reverse complement strand
TCCGCATCGCCCGGCGCGCGGTGGACGCCGTCGACGAGCTGTTCCTGCACGCCGGCGGCTCGGCGCTGCGCAGCGACTCCACGCTGCAGCGCTGCTGGCGCGACATCCACGCCGCGATGAACCACGCCAGCAACAACGCCGACCCGATCTACCAGGCCTACGGCCTGAACACCTACGGACACCCGCTGCCCGCGTCGGTGCTCTTCTGAGGACGCGCGGACCCGGCGGGACCGGGCGCGGACCCGGGAGCCGTGAGGGGCGCGCGCCGGCGGGCCGCNNGCGGCCCGCCGGCGCGCGCCTTCCGCCGAACCGGTGACATGAGAGGGGCAGGCGGCGGTCGAACGCCGGGATCGGGGCGAGCGGTGCTTGTGTGGTCGTCCCGGCATCCGATCGCACAAGGAGTACCACCATGCCGTCACGGCCGTCGGACATCCCGTACACCGTGCCAGGGATGAACACCCAGGACAGCCTGGGCATCATCGAGGTGCTGCAGATGCGCCTGCACTCCCTCAACGACCTCCACCTGACCCTCAAGCACGTTCACTGGAACGTCGTCGGACCGCACTTCATCGCCGTGCACGAGATGATCGACCCCCAGGTCGACCAGGTCCGCTCCATGACCGACGACCTCGCCGAGCGGATCTCCACCCTCGGCGGAGAACCCAACGGCACCCCGGGCGCACTGGTGAACCGGCGCACCTGGGACGACTACTCCATCGGCCGCGCCGAAGCCATCGAGCACCTCGGCGCCCTCGACCTCGTGTACACCTCCGTCATCAAGGACCACCGCGAGGCCATGCAGGCCACCGAGACGTCCGACCCGGTCACCCAGGACATCCTCATCGAGCAGCTGCGCGGTCTGGAACTCTTCCAGTGGTTCGTCCGCGCCCACCTGGAATCCAGCGGCGGCAAGCTCAGCACCCGCGGCGCCTCCACGGAGAGCAAGGCCGCGGGACAGGCGGCGGAGCAGGCACGCACCCAGCCCTGACCGTGCCGCACACCGCTCGCGGGCCGGCCCCGCCGAGGAGCGGGGCCGGCCGCGACGGGACCGGCGGGCGTCATCGCCCGCCCGGTCGCCCGCCGGGCCGGAGGACCCGTCCCGTACGACCCGCCGCGGGCCGCCCGCCGCGGCCGGCCCGCCACGCCCGCACCGACCACCCGACGACGACAGCGCTTCCGGCGAGGAGAGCCGCCGCCCGCAGGCCCGTCCGCAGGCCCCTCGGGAGGCCGGTCCGCCGGGAGCGGACGACGCCGTCGTCCTCGGTGCTCCCCGCCGCACGAGGCCGCGGGGAGGGCCCCCCGGCCGCCGGGGGGACCGCCGGCGGGGCCGCCTCCTCCCCGGCCCGGGACACCTCCCGCGCGATCCCCCACCACACCCGCGGCGGGGGCGCGACCGGCAGGTCGGACTCCTCCACGCCGCGCGCGGCGGCCACGACCCGGGTCATCAGGGTCAGCTCCTCCCGGCAGCGGGGGCACAGGGCGATGTGCCGCAGGGCCCCGGCGTCGTCGCTCGACACACCGTTGCCCAGTGCGAGTTCCACCAGGTGCGCGGGCTCGACGTGTGCCACGTGCCCTCCTGCTCTCGTGCTCCGTGCGCTGTCCGCGCCTACCGGTACCCGGGTGATCCGCACGCGGACGCGCTCGCGCGCCGGTCCGGTCTCAGGCCGGGAGGGGCTCCGCCGTGACGACCAGGTTGGCCTGGTAGCCGCCGGCCCCGGGGACGAACGGGGGCGCGCAGGTGACGAGGGTGAGGACCGGGGGACCGGTCCGCCGGAACGTCGAGGACGCAAGACCGTCCTTCGGCACCGTCGCCCGCGCGACGACGCGGTAGGCCACCGGCCGGGCTCCGGCGCGCCGGACCTCGACCCGGTCCCCGGGCCGTACGTCGTAGAGGGCGGCGAACTCGCCGAGGGCGCCGGTGTCGTCGTCCACGTGCCCGACGAGCACGGCCGACCCGCGGGGGCTTCCCGGCGCGGGACCGAAGCGGTACCAGCCGGCGACGGCGGGATCCCCGGGAATGGTCATCGCGCCGTCACCGGTCACGCCCACCGGCCGGACCCGGGCGTCCAGGTCCACGCCGTCCACCAGGACGCGCTGCGGCGGGGGCTCTCGCCGCTCGCCGCGCGGGGACGGACCCGGCGACGGCCCCGCGGCGGCGGGGAGTCCACCCGCGGCGGCCGGCCGGGCCGGGGCCGCCGGCCCGAAGTCGGGCGGCGGCGACCCCTGGTCCGAGGGGCCGGTGCGCAGGGCGGTGACCGCCGCCAGGGCGGCGGCCACCGTGGCGAGGCCGGTCAGCCGTCGTGCGGTGTCACCCACGCCGGCCCGCGGCCCGGCGCACCATCAGGGCGCCCGCCAGCGCCGCCGTTCCGCCCGCGGCGGCCCAGGCCACCCACTGGTCGGAGGAGTTCGCGGCGACCGCGGCGCCGTTGCCGCCCGCGTGGACGCCGTTCGGCGCGGACTCCATGCCGCCGAGCGTCTGGGTCGCCAGCGCCAGGTTCTCGTCCTCGGCGCTGCCCCAGGCGTAGACGACGGTGCCGGTGCCCTCCTTGAGGTCCAGGTCGGCCGGGCCGATCGCCACGGTGTCCGTGCCGGCGAGCACCACGTCGGCCGGGACGGTGCCGGCGTCGACCACGGTGGTGTCCTCCTTCGGGTTCTCCAGCCCCTCGAAGACGGGCTGCCCGCCCGCCCGGACGTCCACGGCCGGGGCGGCGGCCACATGACGCACGGTCAGCCGCGACGTGCCCGCGTCCACCCGGGAGACGTCGTTGACGAAGGCCGTCAGCCGGGGCTTGCCGTCGGCGGACAGGTGGGCGGCGATCGTGGCGTTCGCTCCCGCGGGCACCTCGATCTCCTTCTCGACGGCGGGGGTGCCGTCGGGGCCCTGGCCGGCCTCGAAGAGCTGGATGTCGTAGGTGCCGGCGTCGAGGGACTGCGGGTCGGTCACCGTGCCGGGCTCGAAGTCGCCGAGCAGTTCGTCACCGTTGGCGTAGACGTCGACGGTCAGGCCGGGAACACCGTGGAAGACGGACACCATGGCGGTGTCGTCGCCCTCGGCGGCGAGCGCGGGCGCCGCCGCGCCCAGGGCGAGGGCGCAGGCTCCGGCCGAGGCGGCGAGGGCGAGGGAGGTCCGAGAGGTCCGGGAGGTCATGGGGATCAGTCCTTCGGTGGGGAGGTCCGCCGGTCGCGGAGTCTCGTGTCTGTTTCGCGCGGGGGCGCCGGGGCGGATGCGTCCGGCGCGGGGATTGCGGTCCGCCTACGCGGCGTTCTCGTCGGCGCGGCCCTGCTCGACGGCCCGGCGCAGCCGGAGCAGGCCGCGGCGGGCGTGGCTCTTCACGGTGCCCAGGGGCATGCCGGTCCGCTTGGCGATCTCGGCCTGGGTCAGGTCCTCGTAGAAGGCGAGGCAGAGCACCTCGCGCTGGACGCGCGGCAGCCGGGACAGGGCGTCGACCAGGAGCACCCGGTCCAGGACCACGTCCGGCGCCGGCTCCTCGTGCGGCCGGGTCCCGGCGTCGTGCGCCACCGAGTCGGCCAGCGTGAGGCGCTTCGTCCTGGCCGCCAGGGCGTCGACGATCTTCCGGCGGGTGATGCCGACGAGCCAGGCCCCGAGGGGACCCCGCTCCGGCCGGAAGCCGTCCCGCCCGCGCCAGGCGCCGAGGAACACCTGCTGGGTCACGTCGTCCGCCTCGTAGGTGTCGCCGAGCGAGCGGGTGGCCATCGTGTGGACGAGCGATCCCCAGCGCCGGTAGACCTCCGCGAACGCGTCCTCGTCCGCGGCGCGCAGACCACGGGCCAGTTCGTCCTCGTACAGCGCCTCGTCCGACGCGGCGGGACGGACGACGGTGGACCGTGTCTTCATGCTCATGGCCTTGTTCCTCCTGCGTGCGTCCTGTGCGAAGCGGAAGGCGACTGCCACGCCTGCCGGTCGGCACGCGCGCCCTGACCGAGCGCCTGGACTACAGTGTGGAGAGCCAAAACGACGCAAACAATGTGCGTCGATTGTGCGTCGAAAGAGGGAAGCGTGAGCCTGGACGGAGACGCCGGAGAGAACGGGAGCGCGCCGCGCGGCG
>NZ_LIRG01000108.1 GCF_001419695.1 Streptomyces prasinopilosus | reverse complement strand
GACGACGTGCGGTACTTCCTCGGCGTGGTTGGCGCCGGAAGCCTGCCGGTACGCCAGGTGGCCGCCCAGCATGCCTCCCAGGCCGACCGCCGTCAGCCCGAGGAAACCGTACGCGCGGCCCGCTCCGGCCCGTCCGGTGAGGCGGCAGAGGAGCGAGGCGCCGTACAGGCCCACGGCCGCCGCGTTGGCCACGGCGTGCACCAGCCCAACCCGTGTCTGCTGACGACGCAGCTCGGCCCAGTCGACCGCGCCCGCCAACGCGGCGGCCGTGGGCCTGTACGGCGCCTCGCTCCTCTGCCGCCTCACCGGACGGGCCGGAGCGGGCCGCGCGTACGGTTTCCTCGGGCTGACGGCGGTCGGCCTGGGAGGCATGCTGGGCGGCCACCTGGCGTACCGGCAGGCTTCCGGCGCCAACCACGCCGAGGAAGTACCGCACGTCGTCAGCGAGGGCTGGCACCGGATCGGCACCGTGGACGAGTTCCCCGCGGACCGGCCCGTGCGGCGCGCCGTCGACGACGTACCGGTCCTGGTGGTGCGCGAAACCGGCGGGACCCTCCATGCGCTGGCCGATCGGTGCAGTCATCTGGCGGGCCCGCTGTCCGAGGGCACGGTCGCCGACGGGTGCGTCCGGTGCCCCTGGCACGGCAGCGTCTTCCGGCTGTCGGACGGCTGGAACGTCCGAGGCCCCGCCACCGCGCCCCAGCCCGCCTTCGACACCCGTGTCGTCGACGGGCACGTGGAGATCAGACTGCGCCGTGAGGACGGGACGGAGCGGCCGGACGGCCGCGCAGCGGACGGGACGCCGACGAGGGCAGAAGAGGACTAGGGGCATGGACACCGCAACCGACGGCCGGCTCGCGGAACGTCTGAGGCGACGGCTACGACGCACCGGAGGCACGTACTCGGCGGAGGAGACCCGCCCGCTGCGCGGCTATCTGACGGCCATGGCGGCTTTCGGCGCGTACACGGCGGGATGGGCGACGGTGCTGAGGATGCGTGGACGTCCGCTGCCGGACCGGCCCGTGCCGTGGGACGTGGCGCTGACCGCGGTGGCGACGTTCCGGCTGAGCCGGCTGCTGACCAAGGCGTCGGTGACCAGCCCCCTGCGCGCCCCCTTCACCACGTTCCAGGGCCCGCAGGGGCCGGCCGAGCTGCACGAGGAGCCACGGTCCGAGGGCGCCAAGGACACGGTCGGTGAGCTGGTGACGTGCCCGTTCTGCATGAGCGTGTGGGTGGCCTCGACCCTCACCGCCGGACAGCTGCTCTGGCCGCGCGCCACCCGCACCGCCATGGGGGCGCTCACCGCGCTGGCCGGCGCGGACGCGTTGCAGCTGACGTACAGCGCACTGGTGGAGAAGACGACCGGCGAGTGATCCCGCCGCACGTGCCCGAGGCCCGGGCGGTGCCGCGGCGCGGCGGTCACCGTCCCCGGGGCGGGGGACCCGCGTCGGCGTGGCGACCGGGGCGCGCCGCGGCGTGACGCTGTCCCGGGCCGGGACCCGAGCGGGCGGCCAGGGCGTCGGCGACGGCCCCGGTGGCGAAGGCGTACACCGTCTTGTGGAGCAGGTCCACGACGAGTTCGCGTCGCGGCCAGGTCGAGGGCGGGGCGCCGACGCCGGTGGCGTTCTCCAGGATCTGGTCGCTGGTGACCCGCACGACGGCGAACTTCCCCGACGACCAGGGCCCGCGCAGCCCGGCGTGCGACATCACCGACCTGAGGACACCGAGGAGGGCGCCCTGCCCCACGTGCATGGCCAGATTCACCGGTACGGTCCGGCGGCCCGGGTACTCGCGCATGCCGGTCAGGCGTTCCAGGGTGCGTGCGGGCACGTGGGAGTCGGGACGGCCGGTCAGCCGCTGCTCCGCCTTCTCGCCCAGCGTCATCACCAGCACCCCGGTCGTGCCGGCCGGCAGTCCCTGCCACAGCGCGTGCTTCATCATGCCGCCGCGAGTACCCCGCCTGCCCGCCCTCACCTCGTCGGGTGTGCCCCGGGCCGCCGCGTTTGGTCCCGCCGGCCGCGGAAACCCGCCGCGGGACGGGTGAGGGCCACGTTCGAGCGGAAGGCAACCCATGAAGAAGGCGCTGTGGACCATCCCGGTCGCCGCTGCCGGTGTCGCGGTCGCGCGGAAGGCCGGGGCGACGCGTCGGAGCGAGGACCGGGCCGGTGACCGATGGCTCACGGTGACGGTCAACCGGCCGGTGGCGGAGGTGCGGCCGGACGGGGAACTGCCCGGGCCCCTCCAGCGGTTCGCGCAGGAGATCGACGTGCGGGTCGCGCCGGCACCGGGTGACCGCGGCACGGAACTGGCCGCCCGGTTCAAGGAACCGACGCCCGCCGTGTCCACCTCCGTGCCCGCGCGTCTGGCCGGGCGGGATCCGCGACAGGACCTCCGGCGCGCGTTGCGCGAGGCCAAGGCCCTGCTGGAGGCCGGCGAGGTGCTGCGGCCCGACGCGCCGCCGACGACCCGCCCGACCCCGGGCGGCAAGCTGATCGGACTGCTCGGCCGCCGGTCCGGCGGGGAGGGAGTGCTGTGAAGGCGCTGTGCTGGGAAGGCGTGAACAAACTGTCCGTCGAGCAGGTCCCGGACCCGGAACTGCGCAACGACCAGGACGTCATCGTGCGGCTGATCGCGGGCACGACCTGCGGCTCCGACCTGCATCTCATCGGCGGCTACATCCCCGCCATGCGCGCCGGCGACGTCATCGGGCACGAGTTCGTCGGAGAGGTGGTGGAGACCGGCTCCGCGGTACGCCGGCACAAGGTGGGCGACCGGGTCGTCGTCTGCTCGTTCGTCGGCTGCGGACGCTGCTGGTACTGCGCCAACGACCTGTGGTCCCTGTGCGACAACACCAACACCAACCCCGGTGCCGGACAGGCCCTGTTCGGCTACGAGACCGCCGGCATCTTCGGCTACTCGCACGCCATGGGCGGCCTGCGCGGCAGCCACGCCGAATACGTCCGCGTCCCCTTCGCCGACTACGGGGCCTTCCCCGTCCCCGAGGGCATCGACGACACCAGCGCCCTGTTCGTCTCCGACTCCGTGCCCACCGGATGGATGGGCGCCGATCTCGCCGGAGTCGGGCCCGGCGACGTGGTCGCGGTCTGGGGCTGCGGCGCGGTGGGGCAGATGGCGGCCAGGGCGGCGATCCTGCTCGGTGCCGAACGCGTCGTCTGCATCGACCGCATCCCCGAACGGCTGGCCATGACCGAGCGGCACATCGGCGCGGAGACCATCGACTACACCACCACGGACGTCGCCGCCGAACTGCGCGAACGCACCGGCGGACGCGGTCCCGACGTGTGCATCGAGGCCGTCGGCATGGAAGCCCACAGCGACGGCCCGATGCACCTGTACGACCAGGCCAAGCAGCAGCTCCGGCTGCAGACGGACCGCCCCACCGCCGTGCGCCAGGCCATCCACGCCTGCCGCAAGGCCGGCACCGTGTTCATCCTGGGCGTCTTCGCGGGCGTCGTCGACAAGTTCCCGCTCGGCGCCGTGATCAACAAGGGGCTCACCGTGCGGGGCGCGCAGATGCACGGACAGCGTTACATCCCGATGCTGCTGGAGCGGATGGCCGCGGGCGAGATCAGGACGTCCCACCTGGCGACCCACGCCCTCCCGCTCGACCAGGCCCCGAGGGCGTACGACCTGTTCAAGCACAAGACCGACGGCTGCGTGCGCGCCGTCATCCGCCCCGGGCGCTGAGATGCCCCCCGCGACGCGCGACGGGGCGGCGTACCGGATCGCCGGCCGGCTGGCCCGGTGGCGCGCGGCACCGGCCCTGCACCCGCACGGAGTGCTGTGCTCGGGCACCCTGGACGTGCCCGGTCACGAAGGCGCGGGGTGGGGCGTGCGGTGGCTGGACCGGCCCGGCTCGTACCGGGCGACGGTGCGCTGGTCCCGCGCGCTCGGCCTGCCCCGACGGCTGCCGGACGCCCTGGGCCTGGCCGTCCGGGTCGAGGACGCCGACGGCCGGGGCAACGCGCTCGACCTGCTGTTCACGTCCAGTGGCTCCGGCCGGCTCGGCCGCCACCTGCCCCTTCCGCGGCCCGCCCCCCTGACCGGACCGTACTCCACCCTGCTGTCCTACCGGACGGGCGAGCGCGAACGCGTGCTGGCGGCCTTCCCCGCCCCCGGCCCGAGCGGCCCGCCGGAGGACGGCCCCCTGCCGGCCCTGTGGCAGGAACTCGCCCGCCGTCCCGTCCGCTTCGACCTGCGCGCGGCCGCACCCGGCGAACCCTGGCGCACCTTCGCCTCCCTGGCGCTGGAGGCGGCACACGGCACACCCGCCACCCACACGGTGTCCTACGACCCGTACGCCCACACCGTGCCCGGCCTGCGTCCCACCGGACGCCTGCGCCGCCTGCGCACCGCCGCCTACGCCGGCTCCCGGCGGGGCAGGACCGCCGGCCTCGCCCCCGAGGGCGGGGGAGGGGGAGCCGTCCCGGAAGTGCGGCCCTCCCGGCGGTGAACAGCGGACCGGCGGCACACGTACGGCGCGCCGCCGGCCCGCCCGGGACGTGCTCGGCCCACTCCCGGAGGCGCCGGGACTCAGACCGGTTCGGGCCGCGGTTCCGCGGGCCGCGGATCCGGCCGCGGCGCCGGGGCGGGCTTCGCGTCCCACCGTCCGGTGGTCCGCAGGTAGTGGTGGACCACCGAGGCCGTCGCCAGGACGAGGAGGGGGCCGAACACCCAGGGATGTCCGGCCATTTCCTGCGGCAGGTAGCGGTACGACAGCAGGAACACGGTGAAGACCACCGTGCCGTGGACGACCAGCCGGACGCCCGACCGGTCCCAGCCCTGGGCGAGCGAGCGCATCGCCGCCTCGATCGTGAGCGCGAACACCACTCCGGCGATGATGTCCGCGCCGTAGTGGTAACCGAAGCCCAGCGTCGCGCAGAGGGTGCTGACCAGCCAGAACGTGCCCGCGTACCGCATCGCCCGCGAGCCCTTGCGGGAATGGACGAAGAGGGCGACGGCCCACGCCGTGTGCAGACTGGGCATGCAGTTGCGCGGTGTGATCCCGTCGAACGGCATCGGCTGCGGGGTGCCGATCGACGGCAGCGCGTCGGGCCACAGGTGGGCCGCCGCCCACTGGCCGCCCTCGGCCCCGTAGGCGTACACCGGGCCGACGACCGGGAAGACCATGTAGACGGCCGGCCCGAGCAGACCGATGACCAGGAAGGTGCGCACCAGATGGTGGCCCGGGAAACGGCGTTCCACCACCACGTGGCGCAGCTGGTACAGCCCGACGAGCGCCGCTGCCAGCGGGAGCTGGACGTAGACCAGGTCGAGGACGTGGACGCTGACCGGTGCGGTGGCGTCGACGAGCCGGCCGACCAGCCACGCCGGGTCGCCCAGGGCGTGATCGGCGACCAGCACGTACTGGTCGAGCACCGTCGGGCGGGTCTTCGACGTGATGAGCAGCCAGGTGTTACCCGTCTTGCGGCCGGCCACCAGCAGCAGTCCCAGGCCGACGCCCTTCAGCATCAGCACGCGTTCCCCGCCGGTACGGCGCGTGACGGCGATGACGGCACAGGCCAGAACCACCCACAACGCGCCGTTGCCGAACTTCATCTCGGCGCCGGCCGCCCACCGCACCAGCAGGAAGAGGGAGTCGATGCCGAGCGCGGCACCCAGCGCGAGGAACCGCTGCCGCCAGGTGAGCACCACCATGGTCAGCGCCAGACCGGCGTACAGCACCGGACCCGACTCGGGGGCGAACACCACCTCCCGTACCTGATGGGTGATCGGCCCCGGAACGCCGTAGTGGCGTGCGGCGAGTTCCAGCGCGACGAGGAAGACGAGGGCCGCCGCGCCCGCGGCGGTCCACAGCGTTGCACGGGACCGTGGCCCCACGGGGGAGACGGACCCGTGGTCCGTCCGCGACGGTATTCGTGGTGGAGGGGTTTTCAACTGTTCGGCCCATTTACTAGGTTCTGGACAGATAGGTCACATGTCGAGCTGTCGTGCGGTGTGCTCTACCGGTGAAGAGCGGACGATCGGGAACATCGTCACGAGTTCGAACATGTTAGCGGCACGGGGGCCGGGTTCCGCCGGCCGTGAAGGGGGCCGGTCCGGGCCGGGGCGCCGTCGCGGTCCGCGAAGCCGTCCGGGAGCCGGTGCGGCCTTCAACTCCCCTTTTCACAAGCGCTGTTCGGGGGAGAGGTGCGGGCGGGCGGCCGGATTGCGGCACAGGCGGTCCAGCGGCTCGTCGCGGACCCCGGCACGGGTCGGGACGGGGGAGCCGCCGACGATGCGCACCCGAGTGCCCCCGTGCGGGAGGCCGCCCCGTAAAGTGCGTCTCCGACGTCCCCGACCCCGAGGTATCGAGCAGTGACCGCCGCCCGGCCCGCACCGACCGCCGCAGTGACCGTCGTCGGTATCGGCGCCGACGGCTGGGAGGGAATCCCCGACACCTCGCGGCAGGCCCTGCTCGGGGCGGACGTGGTGATCGGCGGCCCCCGGCAACTGGACCTCCTGCCACCGGAATGCGGCGGGGACCGGGTGTCCTGGCCCTCCCCGCTGCGGCCCGCGGTCCCCGGCCTGCTCGCGGCTCACGAAGGCCGCCGGATCGCCGTCCTGGCCAGCGGTGACCCCCTGTTCCACGGCATCGGACGCACCCTCACCGAGGTGCTCGGCGCCGCTTCCGTGCACGTCCTGCCGCACCCCTCGTCCGTCTCCTACGCCTGCGCCCGCCTCGGCTGGCCGCTGGAGGACACCGAGGTCGTCACGCTCGTGGGACGGCCCGCCGCCCGCCTGGCCGCCGCCCTGCACGACCGCCGGCGGCTGCTGGTGCTCAGCGCGGACGCCACCACCCCCGGCGAGGTCGCCGCCCTGCTGCGGGACCGGGGCTTCGGGCCGAGCCGGATGCGGGTGCTGGAACAGCTCGGCGGCGCCGGGGAACGGACGACGCGGGAGGCATCCGCCGACGACTGGCCGCCGCACGCGGGGGAGGGCCTCGACCCCCTCAACATCGTCGCCGTCGAATGCCGCCGCGCCCCCGGCGCCCCGCACCTCGGCGCCGTACCCGGGCTCCCGGACGAGGCGTACGAGCACGACGGGCAGCTCACCAAGCGCCACGTCCGAGCCGCCACCCTCGGCGCCCTGGCGCCCGCCCCCGGCGAACTGCTGTGGGACGTCGGCGGCGGGTCCGGTTCGATCGCCGTCGAATGGATGCGGACGCACCCCGCCTGCCGGGCGGTCGCCGTGGAACGCGACCCCGTCCGCGCCGAGCGGATCGTCCGCAACGCGCACCGGCTCGGCGTGCCGGGACTGCGGGTGGTGACCGGCGCCGCGCCCGCGGCCCTCGCCGGACTCCCGCGGCCGGACGCCGTCTTCGTCGGCGGCGGGCTCACCGCCCCCGGACTGCTGGACGCGTGCTGGGAAGCGCTCCCCGCGGGCGGACGCCTGGTGGCCAACACCGTCACGCTGGAGTCCGAGGCGCTGCTGGCCGAGGCCCGGCGGCGGCACGGGGGCGAACTGGTGCGGCTGGCGGTGGCGCACGCCGTTCCCGTGGGCGGCTTCACCGGATGGCGGCAGGCGATGCCGGTGACCCAGTGGGCGGTGCGCAAGACGTCCGAACCGTCAGAGGCCGTACCAGGAACAGCAGGAGCAGACACATGACCGTGTACTTCATCGGTGCCGGACCCGGCGCCGCCGACCTGATCACCGTGCGGGGCGCCCGGACGCTCGCCGCCTGCGGGGTCTGTCTGTACGCGGGCAGCCTGGTGCCGCGCGAGCTGCTGGCCGAATGCCCGCCCGGCGCACGGCTGGTGGACACCGCGCAGCTCGACCTGGACGAGATCACGGCCGAACTGCTCCGGGCGCACCGGGAGGGCCAGGACGTGGCCCGGCTGCACTCCGGCGACCCGTCCGTGTTCAGCGCGGTCGCCGAGCAGATGCGGCGGCTGGACGCGGCGGGGGTGCCCTACGAGGTCGTCCCGGGCGTGCCCGCCTTCGCCGCGGCGGCGGCCTCGCTGAAGCGGGAGCTGACCGTGCCGACGGTCGGGCAGACCGTCATCCTCACCCGGGTCGCCCACCGGGCGACCGCCATGCCGGAGGGGGAGGACCTGGCCACCCTCGGCCGCAGCGGCGCGCTGATCGTGCTGCACCTGGCGGCGAGGTACGCGGACCGTGTGGTCGAGGAACTGCTGCCGCACTACGGCGCGGACTGCCCCGCCGCCGTCGTCGCGTACGCCTCCCGCCCCGAGGAACTGATCATCCGCGGCACGCTCGACGACATCGCCGGGAAGATCAAGGACGCGGGAGTGCTGCGCACGGCCGTGATCATGGTCGGCCGGACGCTGGGAGCGGAGCAGTTCCGCGACAGCCACCTGTACTCGCCCGACCGGGAGCGGCACACCTGCTGAGCGGGACGCTCCGCGGGCGGCCCGGACCGGCCCGCCGACCGGGCCCGCCTCCCTTGCATCACGGCCTCCCTCAGGCCACGGAACTGCGGCCCACCACCGTCCCCGCCCGGTCGACGCAGATCACGTCGACCGCGACCGGTGCCCCGCGCAGCACGGCCAGCGCCTCGTCGCGGGCCGCCGTCGCGACCAGGTCGCCCAGCGGCACCCCGGCCGCCTGGCAGAGCTGGAGCGCGGCCAGGCCGGTGTTGGCGTCCGCCACCGCGGCGGCGAGGACCCCGTCCGCGCCGCCGCGCCGCGCCAGTTCGGCGAGGAACCCCTTGTCGACCTGGGAGCGGCCGGAGTGCAGGTCGAGGTGTCCGGCGGCGAGCTTGGAGAGCTTGGCGAAGCCCCCGCAGACGGTGAGACGGTCCACGGGGTGGCGCCGGACGTACTTCAGCACGGCGCCCGCGAAGTCGCCCATGTCCAGCAGGGCGTCCTCGGGCAGGCCGTACTCGGCGACGACGGTCCGCTCCGAGGTGGAGCCGGTGCACCCGGCGACGTGCGTGCGCCCCGCCGCCCGCGCCACGTCCACACCCCGGCGGATCGAGTCGATCCACGCCGAACACGAGTAGGGGACCACGATGCCGGTGGTGCCGAGGACGGACAGCCCGCCGAGGATGCCGAGCCGCGGGTTCCAGGTGGAGCGGGCGATCTCCTCGCCGTGGTCGACGGAGAGGGTGATCTCGACGTCCCCGCTGCCGCCGTACCGTCCGGCGACGCGGGCGACGTGCTCGCGCATCATCTGCCGGGGGACCGGGTTCACGGCCGGTTCGCCGACGGGCAGCGGCAGACCGGGACGGGTGACCGTGCCCACGCCCGGGCCCGCCCGGAACACCACCCCCGACCCGGCGGGAAGCCGCCGCACCGTCGCCCGCACCAGCGCCCCGTGCGTGACGTCCGGGTCGTCACCGGCGTCCTTGACGATCCCCGCCATGGCGTACGAGTCCGTCAGCTCCTCGGCGGCCAGCGCGAACGCCGGCGTCTGCCCCTTCGGCAGGGTGATCGTCACCGGGTCGGGAAAGCCGCCGGTGAGCAGCGCGGTGTACGCGGCGGTCGTGGCCGCGGTCGCGCAGGCGCCGGTGGTCCAGCCGGGCCGCAGACCGGTGTGCTTGAGTTGGGCGCTGCGCCCGCCCTCGGTCTCGCCGTTCATGCGCCGCCGCTCATGTCTCGCTCGGGGGAAGGGAACCGGATGAAGGGAAAGGAACCACCGTGCACGTGCTGATCCTCGGCGGCACCACCGAGGCCCGCCGCCTCGCCGAGCTGCTCGCGGACGACCCCCTGCCGTCCCTGCGCGTGACGAACTCCCTGGCGGGACGGGTGACCGCGCCCCGGACACCACCCGGCGAGGTGCGCGTCGGCGGCTTCGGAGGGGCCGACGGACTCGCCGCGTGGCTGCGCGGGAACGGGGTGGACCTGCTCATCGACGCCACCCACCCTTTCGCCGGCACGATCAGTTTCAACGCGGCGCGGGCCGCGACCACCACCCATGTTCCTCTCCTCGCGCTGCGGCGTCCCGGCTGGCTCCCCGTCGAGGGGGACCTCTGGCACGAGACCGGTTCCCTGGCCGAGGCCGCCGGACTGCTGCCCGCGCTCGGCCGGCGGGTCTTCCTCACCACCGGCCGGATGGGCCTGGCCGCCTTCGCCCACCTGCACGACCCGTGGTTCCTCGTCCGGTCCGTGGACGCGCCCGGCGCGCCGCACCCGCCCCGCATGGAGGTGCTGCTCGACCGCGGCCCGTTCACCCTCGACGGGGAGCGCGAGCTGCTGCGCCGCCACCGGATCGACGTCGTGGTCACCAAGGACAGCGGGGGAGCGGCCACCGCGCCCAAGCTGACGGCCGCCCGCGAGGCGGGGGTGCCCGTGGTCGTGGTGCGCAGGCCGCCGGTGCCCGACGGAGTGACCGTGGTGGCCGGGCCCCGGCAGGCGGCCCAGTGGGTCCGGGAGGCGTATGCGCGGTGCGCGTCCCCGGACCCCGGCTGAACCGCCGCGGGCCTCACGCCTCCGGATAGCGGCGGGGCGTCCAGACGACCTCCTCGCCGTCCCCCCGCCGTACGACGCGGGTCTGCGAGGAACCGACCAGCAGGACCGTGCGCATGTCGACCTCGGCCGGGTCCAGGTCCGCCAGCCGCACGATCCGCACCCGCTCGCCGGCCCCGCCCACGTCCCGCGCCACGACGACGGGCGTGTCCGGTGCCCGGTGCTCCAGCAGCAGTTCGCGGGCCTTGCCGACCTGCCAGGTCCGGCTGCGCGACCCGGGGTTGTACAGGGCCAGCACCAGATCGGCGCCGGCCGCGGCACGCAGCCGTTCGGCGATGACCTCCCACGGCTTGAGCCGGTCGGACAGCGAGACGGTGGCGTAGTCGTGGCCGAGCGGGGCGCCCGCACGGGCGGCGGCCGCGTTGGCCGCGGTCACGCCCGGCAGCACCCGCACCGGCACGTCCGCGTACTCCCGGTCCGAAGCGGCCTCCAGCACGGCCGTGGCCATGGCGAAGACACCGGGGTCGCCGCCGGACACGACGGCCACCCTGCGTCCCCGCAGGGCGAGTCGCAGCGCGAACTCGGCGCGCTCGGCCTCGACCCGGTTGTCCGAGCCGTGGCGCCGCTGGCCGGCCCGCACGGGCACCCGGTCCAGGTAGGTGGTGTAGCCGACCAGGTCGTCGGCGGCGGCGAGGGCGCCGCGCGACTCGGGCGTCAGCCACAGCGGCCCGGCCGGCCCGGTCCCGACCACGACGACCTCACCCACGGAGCCCGGCTCCCGGACCGCCGGTCCGGCGTCGGCCCGGCTCGGCAGCACGGCCACCGAGAAGTACGGCACGGAGTCCGCCTCCACGCCGGCGAGTCCGGCCAGACGCTCCCCGGCCATGGTGGCCCGCTCCACATACCGGGCCTCCTCCAGCCGCCCGGCCCGCTCCATCGCCCGGCGGACCTTGGGAAAGGTGCGCCCCAGCTTCATCACCACGGCCGCGTCCGTCGCGGCGAGCCGGGCGGTCAGCTCCTCCTCGGGCAGCGTGCCCGGCAGGATGGTCAGCACCTCCTCGCCCTCGGCGAGCGGGGTGCCCAGGCGGGCCGCCGCGGCCGAGACCGACGTGACACCGGGAATCACCTCGGTGTCGTAGCGGTCCGCGAGCCGCTTGTGCATGTGCATGTAGGAGCCGTAGAAGAGCGGGTCGCCCTCGGCGAGGACGGCGACCGTCCGGCCCGCGTCCAGGTGGGCGGCGAGCCGGGCCGACGCCTCGGCGTAGAAGTCGTCCATGGCGCCCTGGTAGCCGCCCGGGTGGTCGGTGGTCTCGGTGGTCACGGGATAGACCAGCGGTTCCTCGACGTGGTCGGCCCGTATGTGCTGCGCCGCGATGGAGCGGGCGATGGACCGGCCGTGGCGGGCGCTGTGGTAGGCGATCACGTCCGCCCCGGCGATGACCTCGACGGCCCGGACGGTCATCAGGGACGGGTCGCCGGGGCCGAGCCCGACCCCGTAGAGCTTGCCGCTCATTCTTCCTCGCTCGCGATCGCGTTGAGAGCGGCGGCGGCGATGGCGCTGCCTCCGCGACGGCCTCGGACGACCAGGTGTTCCAGGCCCGAGGGGTGGGCGGCCAGGGCGTCCTTGGACTCGGCCGCACCGATGAAGCCGACGGGCACGCCGATGACGGCGGCCGGCCTCGGCGCCCCCTCCTCGATCATCTCCAGGAGGCGGAAGAGCGCGGTGGGCGCGTTGCCGACGGCGACCACGGCACCCTCCAGGCGGTCGCGCCACAGCTCCAGCGCGGCGGCGCTGCGCGTGGTGCCGAGCTTCGCCGCCAGCTCCGGCACGGCGGGGTCGGAGAGGGTGCACAGCACGTCGTTGCCGGCGGGCAGCCGCCTGCGGGTCACGCCGCTGGCCACCATCTGCACGTCGCAGAGGATCGGAGCCCCGCCGAGCAGGGCCTCCCGTGCGCGGGCCACCACACCGGGGGTGTGACCGATGTCGCGGACGAGGTCGACCATCCCGCAGGCGTGGATCATCCGGACCGCGACCCGGCTGACGTCGGCGGGCAGGGCCGAGAGGTCCGCCTCCGCGCGGATGGTGGCGAAGGACTGGCGGTAGATGGCCGCCCCGTCCTTCTCGTAGTCGTAGGGGGTCACGGTGTTCTTCTCGCTGCTCTCGGTCGTCGTACGGCTCATGGGGTGACCGCCGCCAGGGCGGCGGCGAGGTGGGAGGGGTCGTCCAGAGCGGCGGTGCGCGCCGGCCGTCCCCGGACGACCGCCTCGACCCGGTAGCCGCCCTCCGGGGCGGCGACCACGTCGATCCGGTCGCCCCGGGGGTGTCCGCAGCGCCGTTCGCAGCCGGACCAGTACAGCGGCAGGGAGGAGCGGTCCGCGTCGGCGAGGGCGCCGGCCGCGTCCGCCCGCACGTCGGAACGCGACCGGCCGCACCCCGGCCGGCCGATGCAGGCGCCGACACGCAGCCAGGGGGAGGAGGCGTCGGTGACCAGGCCGGCTCCGGCGAGACGGGCCAGTGCGCCGGCCGTCGCCGCCACGTCCGTCCCGGGGACGGGGACGACGATGCCGCGCCACGGTGTCAGGCGCAGTTCCCCCGACCGGACTCCGGCGGCCACCCGGGTCACGGTCCGCCACTGACGGGACGTGAGGCGGCCCAGGGGCACGTGGACGGACAGGGCCGCACCGGTCACCCCGGGGGGCGGTCCCCCCGCCGTGGCGCGGTCGTTCGGCACCGGAACGCAGCCGATGCCCGCACCGGTCAGACGGGACCCGACCGTACGCGTCAACTCACCGGAAGAAACGCTCAGTTCGTCGATCCGCCAGACCTGCTCCCCGGTCTTGCGCCGCACGTCGAGGAACGTCTCGGCGGCGAGCAGGGCGGCCCGGGGCGCCTCCTCCCCGGACACCCGCAGGGCCCGCTCCGCCGAACCGACGGCGAGCAGGGCGCCGCCGTCGGCCAGCGCACGCACGGTCACGTCGGCGCCGAGCCCGGCGACATCGCCCCGCCCGTCGTCGAGAGCGAACAGGAACCGCCCGGACAGCGCCCGCGCCGCCTCGCTCGCGCACAGCGCCCCGTCCAGGGCCGACAACCACGGCCGCACCTCCCGGACGCCCCGTCCGTCGAGCCCGGACAGCGGCGAGGCGACGATGTTGCGGGCCCGTTCGTGCCCGTGCGAGGGGAGCAGTCCGGCCGCGTCCAGCAGTTCGGCGAGCCGTGCGCCGCAGTCGCCGCGCAATCCACGCAGTTGCACATTGCCGCGCGAGGTCAGGTGCAGTTCACCGTCGCCCAGCCGGTCCGCCGCGTCCGCCAGTGCCTCGGCCTGCGGCACGGTGAGCACCCCGCCGGGCACCCGGACCCGGGCCAACGCGCCGTCGTCGGCCGTGTGCAGCCGCAACGACCCCGGGCAGGCGTCATCGCGGTCCCGGGAGACCGCGATGGCCCGGGACGACGGGGGGAGGGGAGCCGTGGACATGGCGGCGAGCATACCGATCGTCACACCCGGTCCCCGCCCTGCCCTCTTCCCCCGACCCTTACTATGCTCCTGGGCGGATCATCAGATCCGCCATCGCCATGACGGCGACAGGGAGGAAGCCCGGTGCGAATCCGGCGCGGTCCCGCCACTGTGAGTCCGGCCCCCGACGGGCCGGACGAGTCAGGAACTCCCGCCGTCTTGTACCACCCGGGGCGCGGACCCCGAGGAAGGCCGGCCGACGCATGCCGCACTCGTCCGGGGAGCGCTCGACGCACCCCCGCATCCTGCTCCTGTCGACCTCCGACACGGACCTGCTCAGCGCCCGCGCGGCCGACGGCCCGGTGCCCTACCGCTTCGCCAACCCCTCCCGCCTCCCGCTCGACGACCTGCCCGCACTCCTCGAGGGCGTCGGCCTGGTCGTCGTGCGCCTCCTCGGCGGACTGCGCGCCTGGGAGGACGGCCTCGGCCTGCTGCTCGCCGACGGCCGCCCGGTCGTCGTCCTCACCGGTGAACAGGCCCCCGACGCCCAGCTGATGGCCGCCTCCACGGTCCCCGTCGGCATCGCCGCCGAGGCACACGCCTACCTCGCCCACGGCGGGCCCGCCAACCTCGAGCAGCTCGCCCGCTTCCTGTCCGACACGGTCCTGCTCACCGGCCACGGCTTCGAGGCGCCCGCACCCGCACCCGCCTGGGGCCCGCTGGAGCGCACACCCCGCGAGGGCGCCGACGGTCCGACCGTCGCCGTGCTCTACTACCGGGCCCACCACATGAGCGGCAACACCGCCTTCGTGCACGCCCTGTGCGACGCCGTGGAGGACGCGGGCGGGCGGCCCCTGCCGCTGTACGTGGCCTCCCTGCGCGCCCCCGAACCCGAACTGGTCGAGGAACTGCGCGCGGCGGACGTCATCGTCACGACCGTCCTCGCGGCCGGCGGCACCAGGCCCGCCGAGGCCTCCGCCGGCGGCGACGACGAGTCCTGGGACGCGGGCGCGCTCACCACCCTGGACGTGCCGATCCTCCAGGCCCTGTGCCTGACCGGCTCCCGCACCGCCTGGGAGGAGAACGACGAGGGCGTCTCCCCGCTGGACGCCGCGAGCCAGATCGCCGTGCCCGAGTTCGACGGCCGCCTGATCACCGTCCCGTTCTCCTTCAAGGAGATCGACGCCGACGGCCTCCCCGCCTACGTCGCCGACCCCGAGCGCGCCGCCCGCGTGGCCGGCATCGCCGTGCGCCACGCCCGCCTGCGGCACATCCCGGCCGCCGACAAGCGCCTGGCCCTCGTCCTGTCCGCCTACCCGACCAAGCACTCCCGCATCGGCAACGCGGTCGGCCTGGACACCCCCGCCAGCGCGGTGGCCCTGCTGCGCCGGCTGCGGGACGAGGGGTACGACTTCGGCGACACCGACGTGCCCGGACTGGCCTCCGGGGACGGCGACGAACTGATCCGCGCGCTGATCGAGGCGGGCGGCCACGACCAGGACTGGCTCACCGAGGAACAGCTCGCCCGCAACCCGGTGCGCATCCCGGCCGCCGACTACAAGCGCTGGTACGCCACCCTCCCCGGGGAACTGCGCGCGGCCGTCGAGGAGCACTGGGGCCCGGCACCGGGCGAGATGTTCCTCGACCGCAGCCGCAACCCGGAGGGCGACATCGTCCTCGCCGCCCTGCGCCGCGGCAACCTGCTGATCCTCATCCAGCCCCCGCGCGGCTTCGGCGAGAACCCCATCGCCATCTACCACGACCCCGACCTGCCGCCCTCCCACCACTACCTCGCCGCCTACCGCTGGATCGCCGCGCGGACCGAGGACGGCGGCTTCGGCGCGGACGCCATGATCCACCTCGGCAAGCACGGCAACCTGGAGTGGCTGCCCGGCAAGAACGCCGGCCTGTCCGCCGCCTGCGGCCCCGACGCCGCCCTCGGCGACCTCCCCCTGATCTACCCCTTCCTGGTCAACGACCCGGGCGAGGGCACCCAGGCCAAGCGCCGGGTCCACGCCACCCTCGTCGACCACCTGGTCCCCCCGATGGCCCGCGCCGACTCCTACGGAGACATCGCGCGCCTGGAACAACTCCTCGACGAGTACGCCCAGATCGCCTCCATGGACCCGGCGAAGCTCCCGGCGATCCGCGCCCAGATCTGGACCCTCATCCAGGCCGCCAGGCTGGACCACGACCTCGGCCTCGACGACCGCCCCGACGACGACGGCTTCGACGACTTCCTCCTGCACGTCGACGGCTGGCTGTGCGAGGTCAAGGACGCCCAGATCCGCGACGGCCTCCACGTCCTGGGCACCCCGCCCGCCGGCACCGACCGGGTCAACCTGGTCCTGGCGATCCTGCGCGCCCGCCAGATCTGGGGCGGCGTCACCGCCCTGCCCGGCCTGCGCGAGGCCCTCGGCCTCGACGAGTCCGCCGCCACCCGCACCACGGCCGACGAGGCGGAGGAGAAGGCCCGCGCCCTGGTCCAGGCGATGGAGGACGCCGGCTGGGACCCGGCCGCCGTGTCCGCCGTGTCCGCCGAGCACGGTGAACAGGTCGCCGCCGTCCTGGAGTTCGCCGCCCGCGAGGTCGTCCCGCGCCTCGCGGCCACCACCGCCGAACTCGACCACACCGTCCACGCCCTGAACGGCGGCTTCGTCCCCGCGGGCCCCTCCGGCTCCCCGCTGCGCGGCCTGGTCAACGTCCTGCCGACCGGCCGCAACTTCTACTCGGTCGACCCGAAGGCCGTCCCCTCCCGCCTCGCCTGGGAGACCGGACAGGCCCTCGCGGACAGCCTCCTGCAGCGCTACCGCACCGACAACGGCGACTGGCCCGCCTCGGTCGGGCTCTCCCTGTGGGGCACCAGCGCCATGCGCACCGCCGGGGACGACGTCGCCGAGGCCCTCGCCCTGCTGGGCGTCCGCCCCGTCTGGGACGACGCCTCCCGCCGCGTCACCGGGCTGGAGGCCATCCCGTACGAGGAGCTGGGCCGCCCCCGCATCGACGTCACCCTGCGCATCTCCGGCTTCTTCCGCGACGCCTTCCCGCACACCGTCGGCCTCCTCGACGACGCCGTCCGCCTGGCGGCCTCCCTCGACGAGCCGGACGAGGCCAACCACGTCCGCGCCCACGTCCGGGCCGACCTCGCCGAGCACGGCGACGAACGCCGGGCCACCACCCGCATCTTCGGCTCCCGCCCCGGCACCTACGGCGCCGGCCTGCTCCAGCTCATCGACTCCCGCGACTGGCGCACCGACGCCGACCTCGCCGAGGTCTACACCGTCTGGGGCGGCTACGCCTACGGCCGCGAACTGGACGGCCGCCCGGCCCGCGACGAGATGGAGACGGCCTACAAGCGGATCGCGGTGGCCGCCAAGAACACCGACACCCGCGAGCACGACATCGCCGACTCGGACGACTACTTCCAGTACCACGGCGGCATGGTCGCCACCGTCCGCGCCCTGCGCGGCACCGCGCCCGAGGCGTACATCGGCGACTCCACCCGCCCCGAGACGGTCCGCACCCGCACCCTGGTCGAGGAGACCTCGCGCGTCTTCCGCGCCCGGGTGGTCAACCCGAAGTGGATCGAGGCGATGCGCCGCCACGGCTACAAGGGCGCCTTCGAACTCGCCGCCACCGTGGACTACCTGTTCGGCTACGACGCCACCACGGGAGTCGTCGCCGACTGGATGTACGACAAGCTCACCGAGGCCTACGTCCTGGACCCGGCCAACCGCGAGTTCCTGCAGCAGGCCAACCCCTGGGCCCTGCACGGCATCGCGGAACGGCTGCTGGAGGCCGAGTCGCGCGGCATGTGGGAGAAGCCCGACCCGGCGGTCCTCGACGCGCTGCGGCAGGTGTACCTGGAGACGGAGGGCGACCTGGAGGGCGAGGACTGAGGGGCGGACCGGGCGGCGGCCGGCCGCCCGGTCT
>NZ_LIRG01000107.1:6866-7280 GCF_001419695.1 Streptomyces prasinopilosus | reverse complement strand
GGCGGACACCGACCTGCCCGCCACGGTCCCCCCCCCAGCTTCTCCCGTCAGGCGCGGAATCCCCGAAGCGACCTGCATGGTGTTCACATGGTGGAACGGAAAATCCCACTTACCGGGAACCGCGTCATCGTGTAATCTGCACGAAATTTTGCAGTCACGCAGAGGGCCAGCGTCGTCCCTCGGCACTTCACACATGCCACATGACGACGACGGGAAGAGCCGATGCGTATGACGCGCCAGCCGTCCCAGCATCCCGCGCATGGCCAGAACTGGTCCTTCATGGATGCTCGCCCTGCCCCGCAGGGCCTGTACGACCCCCGCGACGAGCACGACGCCTGCGGCGTCGGCTTCGTCGCCACCCTCACCGGCGAGGCGTCCCACACCCTGGTCGAGCAGGCACTCACCGTCCTGCGC
>NZ_LIRG01000107.1:0-6818 GCF_001419695.1 Streptomyces prasinopilosus | reverse complement strand
AGGGCCTGACCGTCCTCGGCTGGCGCGAGGTGCCCGTCGCGCCCGACCTGCTCGGCGCCACCGCCCGCTCCACGATGCCGGTCTTCCGCCAGGTCTTCGTCACGGACCACGCGTCCCGGGGCATCGACCTCGACCGCAGGGCCTTCGTGCTGCGCAAGCGCGCCGAGCGCGAGGCGGGCGTCTACTTCCCGTCACTGTCCGCGCGGACCATCGTCTACAAGGGCATGCTCACCACCGGTCAGCTCGAGCCCTTCTTCCCCGACCTGTCCGACCGCCGCTTCGGCTCCGCGCTCGCGCTGGTGCACTCCCGGTTCTCCACGAACACCTTTCCGTCGTGGCCCCTCGCGCACCCCTACCGCTTCGTCGCCCACAACGGTGAGATCAACACCGTCAAGGGCAACCGCAACTGGATGCGCGCCCGTGAGTCCCAGCTGGCCTCCGACCTGTTCGGCCCCGCCGACCAGGGGCACGACGGCCCCGCCGGCCTCGAGCGGATCTTCCCCGTCTGCACCCCCGACGCCTCCGACTCGGCGTCCTTCGACGAGGTCCTCGAACTGCTGCACCTCGGCGGGCGCTCCCTGCCGCACTCGGTGCTCATGATGATCCCCGAGGCGTGGGAGAACCACGGCTCGATGGATCCCGCACGCCGCGCCTTCTACCGGTACCACTCCACGCTGATGGAGCCCTGGGACGGCCCCGCCTGCGTCACCTTCACCGACGGCACCCAGGTCGGCGCCGTCCTCGACCGCAACGGCCTGCGCCCCGGCCGCTACTGGGTCACCGACGACGGCCTCGTCGTCCTCGGCTCCGAGGTCGGCGTCCTCGACATCGACCCCGCCAAGGTCGTCCGCAAGGGGCGCCTGCAGCCCGGCCGCATGTTCCTCGTCGACACCGCCGAGCACCGCATCATCGAGGACGACGAGATCAAGGCCCGGCTCGCCGCCGAGCACCCCTACGCCCAGTGGCTGGAAGCCGGCGAGATCGAGCTGTCCGACCTGCCCGAGCGCGAGCACATCGTGCACACCCACGCCTCGGTCACCCGCCGCCAGCAGACCTTCGGCTACACCGAGGAGGAGCTGCGCGTCCTGCTCGCCCCGATGGCCAAGTCCGGCACCGAGCCGATCGGCTCCATGGGCACCGACTCGCCGATCGCCGCCCTGTCGGAACGCCCCCGGCTCCTCTTCGACTACTTCACCCAGTTGTTCGCGCAGGTCACCAACCCGCCGCTGGACGCGATCCGCGAAGAACTGGTCACCTCCCTGCGCAGCTCGCTCGGCCCCCAGGGCAACCTGCTCGAACCGAGCGCCGCGTCCTGCCGCACCGTCGTGCTGCCCTTCCCCGTCATCGACAACGACGAGCTGGCCAAGCTCATCCACGTCAACGCCGACGGCGACCTGCCCGGCTTCAAGGCCGCCACCCTCTCCGGCCTCTACCGGGTCTCCGGCGGCGGCGACAGCCTCGCCGCCCGCATCGAGGAGATCTGCGCCGAGGCCGACGCCGCGATCGGCAACGGCGCCCGCCTGATCGTCCTGTCCGACCGGCACTCCGACGCCGAGCACGCGCCGATCCCGTCGCTGCTGCTCACCGCGGCCGTCCACCACCACCTCATCCGCACCAAGCAGCGCACCCAGGTGGGCCTCCTCGTCGAGGCCGGAGACGTCCGCGAGGTCCACCACGTGGCCCTCCTCATCGGGTTCGGCGCCGCCGCCGTCAACCCCTACCTGGCGATGGAGTCCGTCGAGGACCTCGTCCGCGCGGGCACCTTCCTGCCCGGCATCGAGTCCGAGAAGGCCATCCGCAATCTGATCCACGCCCTCGGCAAGGGCGTCCTGAAGGTCATGTCCAAGATGGGCATCTCCACCGTCGCCTCCTACCGGGGCGCCCAGGTCTTCGAGGCCGTCGGCCTCGACGCGGCCTTCGTCGACACGTACTTCCACGGCACCGCCACCAAGATCGGCGGCGTCGGCCTCGACGTCGTCGCGAAGGAGGTCACCGCCCGCCACGCCAAGGCGTACCCCGCCACCGGCATCGCCCCCGCGCACCGCACGCTCGACATCGGCGGCGAGTACCAGTGGCGCCGCGAGGGTGAACCGCACCTGTTCGACCCCGAGACGGTCTTCCGCCTCCAGCACTCCACGCGCGCCGGCCGCTACGACGTCTTCAAGCAGTACACCGACCGCGTCAACGAGCAGTCCGAACGCCTGATGACGCTGCGCGGGCTGTTCGGCTTCACCTCCGGCCGCCCGCCCGTCCCGCTCGACGAGGTCGAGCCGGTCTCCGAGATCGTCAAGCGCTTCTCCACCGGCGCCATGTCGTACGGCTCCATCTCCCAGGAGGCGCACGAGACCCTCGCCATCGCCATGAACCAGCTCGGCGGCAAGTCGAACACCGGCGAGGGCGGCGAGGACCCGGAGCGCCTGTACGACCCGGCCCGCCGCTCCTCCATCAAGCAGGTCGCCTCCGGCCGCTTCGGCGTGACCTCCGAGTACCTCGTCAACGCGGACGACATCCAGATCAAGATGGCCCAGGGCGCCAAGCCCGGCGAGGGCGGCCAACTGCCCGGCCACAAGGTCTACCCGTGGGTCGCGAAGACGCGCCACTCGACGCCCGGCGTGGGCCTCATCTCCCCGCCGCCGCACCACGACATCTACTCCATCGAGGACCTCGCCCAGCTCATCCACGACCTGAAGAACGCCAACCCCGAGGCCCGCATCCACGTCAAGCTGGTCTCCGAGGTCGGCGTCGGCACCGTCGCCGCCGGCGTCTCCAAGGCCCACGCCGACGTCGTGCTCATCTCCGGTCACGACGGCGGCACCGGCGCCTCCCCGCTGACCTCGCTCAAGCACGCCGGCGGCCCCTGGGAACTCGGCCTCGCCGAGACCCAGCAGACCCTGCTGCTCAACGGCCTGCGCGACCGGATCGTCGTGCAGACCGACGGCCAGCTCAAGACCGGCCGCGACGTCGTCGTCGCCGCCCTCCTCGGCGCCGAGGAGTTCGGCTTCGCCACCGCCCCGCTGGTCGTCTCCGGCTGCGTCATGATGCGCGTCTGCCACCTGGACACCTGCCCGGTCGGCATCGCCACGCAGAACCCGGTCCTGCGCGACCGGTTCGCCGGCAAGGCCGAGCACGTCGTGAACTTCTTCCGGTTCATCGCCGAGGAGGTCCGCGAACTCCTCGCCGAACTCGGCTTCCGCTCCGTCGAGGAGGCCGTCGGCCGCGCCGAGGTCCTCGACGTCGCCCGCGCGGTCACCCACTGGAAGGCACAGGGCCTCGACCTGGCCCCCCTCCTCCACGTGCCCGACCTGCCCGAGGGCGCCGTGCGCCACCACACCGTCCCCCAGGACCACGGCCTGGCGAAGGCCCTCGACAACGAGCTGATCAAGCTCGCCGCCGACGCGCTCGCCGCCGACGGCGCCACCGAGGCCCAGCCCGTGCGCGCCCAGGTCGCCATCCGCAACATCAACCGCACGGTCGGCACCATGCTCGGCCACGAGGTGACGAAGAAGTTCGGCGGCGCGGGACTGCCCGACGACACCATCGACATCACCTTCACCGGCTCCGCCGGCCAGTCCTTCGGCGCCTTCGTCCCGCGCGGCATCACGCTGCGCCTGGAGGGCGACGCCAACGACTACGTCGGCAAGGGCCTCTCCGGCGGCCGCATCGTCGTCCGCCCCGACCGGGGCGCCGACCACCTCGCCGAGTACAGCGTCATCGCCGGCAACACCCTCGCCTACGGCGCCACCGGCGGCGAGATGTTCCTCCGGGGCAAGGTCGGCGAACGGTTCTGCGTCCGCAACTCCGGCGCACTGGTCGTCTCCGAGGGCGTCGGCGACCACGGCTGCGAGTACATGACCGGCGGCCACGCGGTCGTCCTCGGCGAGACCGGCCGCAACTTCGCGGCCGGCATGTCCGGCGGCACCGCCTACGTCATCGACCTCGACCGGGACAACGTCAACCCCGGCCACCTGGACGCCGTCCACGAACTCGACGACACCGACCGCGCCTGGCTGCACGACGTGGTGCGCCGGCACCAGGAGGAGACGGGCTCCACCGTCGCCGCCAGGCTGCTGGCCCGGTGGGACGGCCCCGACGGCGCCGCCGCCCGCTTCAGCAAGATCATCCCCAGTACGTACCAGGCAGTGCTCGCCGCCAAGGACGCCGCCGAGCGAGCCGGACTCTCCGAGTCCGACACCCACCGGAAGATGATGGAGGCGGCGACCAATGGCTGATCCCAAGGGCTTCTTGAACCACGGCCGCGAGGTCGCCGCGACCCGCCCGGTCGCCGAACGCGTCAAGGACTGGAACGAGGTCTACGTCCCCGGCTCCCTGCTGCCGATCATCAGCAAGCAGGCCGGCCGGTGCATGGACTGCGGCATCCCGTTCTGCCACAACGGCTGCCCGCTCGGGAACCTCATCCCCGAGTGGAACGACTACGCCTACCGCGGGGACTGGTCGGCGGCGAGCGAGCGCCTGCACGCGACGAACAACTTCCCGGAGTTCACGGGCCGGCTGTGCCCCGCCCCGTGCGAGTCGGCGTGCGTGCTCGGCATCAACCAGCCGCCGGTCACCATCAAGAACGTCGAGGTCTCCATCATCGACAAGGCGTGGGAGACCGGCGACGTCGCCCCGCGGATCCCCGAACGCCTCTCCGGCAAGACCGTCGCCGTCGTCGGCTCCGGCCCGGCCGGCCTGGCCGCCGCCCAGCAGCTGACCCGGGCCGGCCACACGGTCGCCGTCTACGAGCGCGCGGACCGCATCGGCGGCCTGCTGCGCTACGGCATCCCCGAGTTCAAGATGGAGAAGCGGCACATCAACCGCCGCATCGAGCAGATGCGCGCGGAGGGCACCAAGTTCCGCACCGGCGTCGAGATCGGCCGCGACCTGCCGGCCGCCGCGCTGCGCAAGCGCTACGACGCCGTCGTCCTCGCCGTCGGCGCGACGACCGCCCGCGACCTGCCGGTGCCCGGCCGCGAACTCAAGGGCGTCCACCAGGCCATGGAGTACCTGCCGCTGGCCAACAAGGTGCAGGAGGGCGACTACGTCGCCCCGCCCGTCACCGCCGAGGGCAAGCACGTCGTCGTGATCGGCGGCGGCGACACCGGCGCCGACTGCGTGGGCACCGCCCACCGCCAGGGCGCCGCCTCCGTCACCCAGCTCGAGATCATGCCCCGCCCGGGCGAGGACCGCGACGCCCTCACCCAGCCGTGGCCGACCTTCCCCCTGCTCTACAAGGTCACCTCCGCGCACGAGGAGGGCGGCGAGCGGGTCTACTCCGTCTCCACCACCCACTTCGAGGGCGACGAGGACGGCAACGTGCAGTGGCTGCACCTGACCGAGGTCGAGTTCACCGACGGCAAACCCACCCCCAGGCCCGGCACCGAGCGCAGGATCCCGGCCCAGCTGGTCACCCTCGCCATGGGCTTCACCGGCACCGACCGCGACAACGGCCTGGTCGAGCAGTTCGGCCTGGAACTCGACGCGCGCGGCAACATCGCCCGCGACGCCGACTACCAGACCAGCGTGCCCGGCGTGTTCGTCGCCGGGGACGCCGGACGCGGCCAGTCGCTCATCGTGTGGGCGATCGCCGAGGGCCGCTCCGCGGCACGCGGCTGCGACCGCCACCTCACCGGGGCCAGCGACCTGCCCGCACCGATCCGACCGACCGACCGCTCCCTGACGGTGTGACCGGACGCCGGCCGGCCGGCCGCTCCGGGAAACACCACGCGGTCCGGACCCCGACGGGCCGGACCGCACACCGCGGGACCTGACGGTCCCCCGCAGAGGTCCCGTACAACGGCGTACGGAACACAGGCGGCGCCTGCCCTCCAGTCCCCGACCAGGACGGACCGGGCAGGCGCCGCCGCACATGCCCGCACCCGCGGGGAACGCGCGGGGACCCGCGGAACAGGCGGGCCCCCGGGAACACGTGAGGGACCGAGGGGCACGCGGGCCCCCGGGAACGCGCGAGACCCTCAGGGAATGCGGAAGGTCTCCCCGTGCACCTGCCACGTCAGCGGCGTGGCCAGCTCCAGGTTCCCCTCCCTCAGGAACCGGCGCTGGACGGTGTCGATCCGGGACGTGTCGGCCTGCGGGTCCTTCGCGAGCACGGCCGCGCGGCGCACGTCGAGGAACGCCTCCAGGAACTCCTTCTCGTCACCGCCCCGGCCCGGCGTCCGCGCCTCGCGCACGGCCTGCTCCCGCAGGCCGTAGAAGCCGTCGGGGCCGGTGTCGGGGCCGCGCCGGACCATCGCGTCGTAGTACACGAACTGGCCCAGCGTGCCCAGCCCGTCGAGCTTGGCCATGCGCACCGCCGGGTCGAAGTAGACCCGGTCGCGCTCGGCCTCCTGGGCCGCGCGGAACGCCGGTGTCCTCGCCTCGGCCCGCCAGGCGTCCGTGAAACCCGGGTCCAGCCCCTCGTGCGAGTCCGTGCCGTCGACCGCGCGCAGCGCCGGCAGATACGCCGCCAGGCCGTTGTCCGGGTGCTCGCGCGTATACCGTTCGACGAGGGCGAGCAGGTCGTGGGTGCCGGTGGTGAAGCCGACGATGCCGGCCGTGTAGCCGTCACCGTCCCCGGCGTCCTCGATGGCACCGTAGGTCTCGCGCCAGCGCAGCGTCGCGTACTCGGCGCTCGCCAGGATCTGCTGGGCGAGCTCCTTCTTCGCCGGGTCGGCCAGGCCCGGCGGCCGGCTCGCCACCAGCGCGTCGTCCCCGGCCGACCCCGGCCCGGCGCGCTCCCCGGCCCTCCCGCCCGGCTCCGGGGAGGCGGTCACGGCCGGCCCGCCGCCCGCGGCCGGACCGCCTCCCCGGAGCCGGGCGGG
>NZ_LIRG01000106.1 GCF_001419695.1 Streptomyces prasinopilosus | reverse complement strand
GGCGCGTTCCGGGGGCCTGTCACAGCTGATCAACAATCCCGGGGATCTCCTTGCCGTGCGGGTTACCCTCGCGCAGGACGGCCGGCCGGTCGTCGGGAACCGTCGTCCGAACGCACCCAGGTGGGGGAACCAACCGCATGCGCGCACTGCGAATACTGCTGATCATCGCCGTGGTCCTGGGCGGCGTCTTCGTGATCGTGGACCGCCTCGCGGTCAACTTCGCGGAGGGCGAGGTGGCCGACCGGCTCAAGTCGGCCGAGAACCTCACCACCACCCCCGACGTGTCCATCGACGGCTTCCCCTTCCTCACCCAGCTCGCCGGCGGCTCCCTCGACGAGGTGCGGATCGGGATCCCGGAGTACGAGGCCGGCACCGGCGACGGCAAGCAGAGCATCCTGATCCAGGACCTGCGCGCCGACATGAGGGGCGTCGAGTTCTCCGGCGACTTCGGCTCCGCCACCGCCGCCGACGCCACCGGTACCGCGAGCGTGACCTACGACGAGCTGCTCAAGGCCGCCGCGTCCGAGTCCACCCAGGTCGGCCCCGGCATCACCGCGGGCGTCGTCGGCCTCTCCGACGGCGGCAACGGGAAGATCGAGGTCGCGGTGGAGGCCACCGTGCTCGGCACCAAGCTGCCCGAGCCGGTCTCCGTGCTCAGCTCCGTGACCGTCGTGAACGGCGACACCGTGCGGGTCCACGCGGACGCGCTGCCCTCCTTCGGCGGCGTCGAGATGGCCGAGGCGCGGGTGCGGGAGATCACCGACTTCGAGCAGAAGATCGACGGCCTGCCCGGCGGGATCGAGCTCGACAAGGTCGAGGCGGGGAAGTCCGGCGTCGACATCACCGTGCGGGGTTCCGACGTCAGGCTCGCCGGGTAGGGAAGAGGACGGCAGGGCCACCCCGCCCCGAGAGGCGGTGGCCCCGGTGGTCCCGGGGACCCCAGCTGTCCGACAGGCGAGACGGAGGCGTCCGCAGGGCAGATGCGGGAGCGGACCCCGTCGGGCACGGGGTGGTCGGGGGCGGGCCCGCCCGTCTTCTCATCCCATATGACGGACCATCCTGTCTCAGCATGCGACACGGCGGTGACATGTCCGCCCTGTCCTCCCTACGATCGACGGCATGCAGTGTCAGACGAGCGTCCTCCGAGCGCGGGGACAGGCGGATCTCACGAAGCGGCGGGCAGTGGACCTCTGCCGCGTCGCCGCCATGCTCTGTCGACCTTTCTGAGCGGGCGCCCCGCCGCCCGCATCCCCGCTTCGCCCCGCCCAGGGGCACCCGTGCGCACGCTCCCGCAGGAGTGCCGCACCCGCATACCCGCACGCCTCGCCGCGACTGCCCCGGAGGAGACAAGAGCATGAGCCGCAACGACGTACTGGTCGACGCCGACTGGGTCCAGGACCACCTGGACGATCCGACCATCGTCATCGTCGAGGTGGACGAGGACACCACCGCGTACGAGAAGAACCACATCAAGAACGCCGTCCGGATCGACTGGACCAAGGACCTCCAGGACCCGGTCCGCCGTGACTTCGTCGACCAGGAGGGCTTCGAGAAGCTCCTGTCGGAGAAGGGCATCTCCAACGACCACACGGTCGTCCTCTACGGCGGCAACAACAACTGGTTCGCCGCGTACGCCTACTGGTACTTCAAGCTGTACGGCCACGAGAACGTCAAGCTCCTCGACGGCGGCCGCAAGAAGTGGGAGCTGGACGCCCGCGAGCTGGTCCCCGGCGACGAGGTGCCCCAGCGGGCGAAGACCGAGTACAAGGCCCGGCCGCAGGACCTGTCCATCCGCGCCTTCCGCGACGAGGTCGTGGACGCCATCGGCACGCAGAACATCGTCGACGTGCGGTCGCCCGACGAGTTCTCCGGCAAGCTGCTCGCGCCGGCGCACCTGCCGCAGGAGCAGTCGCAGCGCCCCGGCCACGTGCCGACCTCCCGCAACATCCCGTGGTCCAAGAACGCCAACGACGACGGCACCTTCAAGTCCGACGACGAGCTCAAGAAGCTCTACGAGGACGAGCAGATCGACCTCTCCAAGGACACCATCGCCCTGTGCCGCATCGGTGAGCGCTCCGCGCTGTCCTGGTTCGTGCTGCACGAGCTGCTGGGCGTGGAGAACGTCAAGAACTACGACGGCTCCTGGACCGAGTACGGCTCCCTCGTCGGCGTGCCGATCGAGCTCGGCCCCGCCAAGTAGGCCCCGCCCGCACCCCGACCAGACCACTAGACCAGTTCAGGAGTACGCCATGTGCGGTGCGAAGGCCGGTGGCCCGGACGCCTCGACGATCAAGCCCGGCGAGACCACCATCCAGGGTCACCTGACCCGTGACGGCGAGCCGGTGACGGGCTACGTCCGTCTGCTGGACTCGACCGGCGAGTTCACCGCGGAGGTCCCGACCTCCGCGACCGGGCAGTTCCGCTTCTACGCGGCGGAGGGCACCTGGACGGTCCGCGCCCTGGTGCCCGGCGCCACCGCCGACCGCACGGTCGTCGCCCGGCAGGGCGGTCTGGCCGAGGTCGCCATCGCGGTCTGAGGGCTCTTCGAGGGGCCGCGTCCCACGGACCGGACACCGGTACCGGGAACGCGGCCCCTCGAAGAGCC
>NZ_LIRG01001058.1:1132-1329 GCF_001419695.1 Streptomyces prasinopilosus | reverse complement strand
CGCCTCCACCGCCCCGCTCGCCCGCCCCCGGGGACTCAGTGGCCCGCCGCGGTCCTCCGGGGCAGCCAGAACCACATCAGGACCACGCCGACGGCCAGGATCGCCGTCCCGGTGCGGAAGGCCAGGGCGTAGCCCTCGGTCAGGGCCTCCGGCGTGGCGCGGTCCCCCGTCCGGGCCGCGGCGAGGGTCGACAGGAC
>NZ_LIRG01001058.1:0-1114 GCF_001419695.1 Streptomyces prasinopilosus | reverse complement strand
GTTCCGGCGAGGCCGGCGCCCAGCATCATCAGGACGCCGGGGACCAGGATCGCCGTCAGGTAGGCGCCGTCGGCCGTCATCGTCGACTGCCAGGCGAAGCCGGTCAGCGCGACGAGCGTGCCGAGCACGGCCACGGCACGGGCCCCGGCGGCGCGCATCAGCCGGGGTGCGACCTTGGAGCCGACGATCACGGCGAGCGAGCTGGGCACCAGGGCGAACCCGGCCTGGAAGGGGGTGTAGTCGAGCACGTTCTGGGCGTAGAGGGTCATGAAGAACCACATGCAGAACATGGCGGCGCCGCTCAGGAACATCGCCGCGTTCGCCGACGAGACCGCCCGCACCCGGAACAGTCCCAGCGGCATCAGCGGTGCCTTGGCGCGCGCCTCGACGAGGAGGAACAGGGCGACGAGGGCGAGGCCGGCGCCCAGCGGCACCAGGGTGGGCGGTGCCGTCCACCCCTCGGCCTCGGTCTGGGAGATGCCGAAGGCGAGGGTGGCGAGGCCGGCCGTCACCAGGACCGCGCCGGGCAGGTCGAGCCGCCGCCCGTCCCCGGCCCGGCCCTCCGCCAGCCACCAGGCGGCCCCGGCCAGCACCAGCACCCCGATCGGCACGTTGATCAGCAGCACCCACCGCCACGACAGGGTCTCCACCAGCACCCCGCCGACGAACCCGCCGGCCGCGCCGCCGCCCGCGCCGACGGCGGTCCAGGTCGCGATGGCGCGGGCCCGCGCGGGCCCCTCCGGGACCGCCGAGGTGACGATGGTGAGGGTGGACGGCGCCAGGACCGCGGCCCCGAGCCCCTGCACCGCCCGCGCCAGCAGCAGCTGCCAGCCCTCCTGGGCCAGTCCGCCCGCCAGGCTGGCCAGCGTGAACAGGCCGAGGCCGACGAGGAACATCCGCTTGCGCCCGTAGAGGTCACCGGCGCGTCCGCCGAGCAGCATGAACCCGGCGAAGGCGATGGCGTACGCGTTCACCACCCACTGCAGGCCCTGTTCCCCGAGGCCGAGGCCGGTGCGCATCGACGGCAGCGCGACGTTGACCACGGAGATGTCGAGCACGACGAGGAACTGACCGAGGCACGCGAGGGCCACCGCCAGCCAGGGGGGCGGCCCTC
>NZ_LIRG01001057.1 GCF_001419695.1 Streptomyces prasinopilosus | reverse complement strand
CCCGCGGCGGCCTCCGGGACCGGCTCGTCGTTCCTCAGGGCGTCCCAGACCAGCCGTGCCTTCTCCGTCTCGGGGACGACGCGGTTGGGGTCGGCGGGGTCGTACCGCACCGGCATGGTCACCATGTGCAGGCCGGCGGGGCCGATGTCCCTCAGGCCGCCCGCGAACGCCGTCAGGGAGTTCACCGAGCCCAGGCCGGAGTCGGTGGTGAGGGCCCTGGTGGCCGTCTCGGCGACGTCGTAGAGCTTCCTGGGGTCGGTGAGGAGGCCGATGTCGCCCACCTGCCGGACCAGGGCCCTGACGAAGGTCTGCTGGAGCCGGATGCGGCCGAGGTCGGAGCCGTCGCCGACGCCGTGCCGGGTGCGGACCAGGCCGAGGGCCCGGGCACCGTCGAGCCGATGGGTGCCGGCGGCGAGTTCCAGGTGGCTGTCGGGGTCGTCGATGTCCTCGGTGGTGGTGATCTCGACGCCGCCCAGTTCGTCGACGAGTTCCCGGAAGCCGCTGAAGTCGATCTCCAGGTAGTGGTCCATGCGCAGGCCGGTCATCGCCTCGACGGTCTTCACGGCGCAGGCGGCCCCGCCCGTGGTGTAGGCGGAGTTGAACATCACACCGTGCGCGGCGGGGTGGGTGCCGCCTCCGGTGCCGGTGCACGCGGGGCGGTCGACGAGGGTGTCGCGCGGGACGGACACCACGGTGGCCTCGTCCCGTCCCTCGTGGACGTGCACGATCATCGCGGTGTCGGAGCGGGCCGTGCCGTCGTCGGTGCCGCCGCCGAGTTCCCGGTTGCCGCCGGAGCGGGTGTCGGAGCCGAGGACGAGGACGTTCTCGGAGCCGTCGCCGGTCTTCTCGGGCCGGTCGGAGCCGAGGATCCGGTCGATGTCGACGCTCCTGAGGTTGCCGTTGAGCGTGGCGTAGACGTACCCCAGGCCGGCGCCGCCGAGCACGACGACCGCGGCCGCGGTCCACGCCGCGGCCCTCACGCCCCGCCGCCACCGTCGACGGCCGTCCCCGGCCGGGGGACGGTCGGTCCGGCGCGTGTTCTCGGCAGACATAGGCTCCATGGCTCCCGTCCGCCCGGGTACCCCTCCGGCCGTACCGGAATCACGGCTTCCGCCACGTCCCGGACGGACCGCGAGGGCCGCACCCCG
>NZ_LIRG01001056.1 GCF_001419695.1 Streptomyces prasinopilosus | reverse complement strand
CCCTCAGACCGGCCGCCACCCGGTGCGCGTCGTCCGTGAGCCCCGCCGCCGGACGCGGCCGCGGCGCGTACAGGACCTGTTCCACGGCGTCGGCCACCCGGTGCGCCGAGGCCGCCGCCTCCGGGCCGAGCCGGCCGAGCCGGACCAGCCGGGCCGCCGCCCCGCGCGGAGTCAGGGAATCGTCCGGGGAGACCCCCACGTCCCACGCCGTGTCCGTCACCTCGTCCCAGACGGCCAGGGCGTGCGCCGCCGAGCCCGCCTCGGACCGGCCGTGCGCGCCTAGGCGCACCGAACGCACCCGCAGCCGCCACAGCATCGGCGCCAGCGGCAGCGCCAGGACGGCGAGACCGCCCAGCACCCACGCCGGCACCGCGTACCACGCCGGTCCGTCGCCGTCCGTGGGCGGCGTCGCGAGGGGCGCCTCGCTCGGGCAGCCGTCCAGCCGCTGCTGCCGCATCGAGCAGCCGTCGGTCTCCGACGGGGCGGCCGAGGGCTCCGAGGACTCCGCCTCGGACGGCCGCGCCGGGTCGGGCAGCGTGCTCTCCGGGGTGTCCGGCACGGTGTACTCCGGCGTCGAACCGCGCGTGGGCGTCGGCTCGAAGCGGGTCCAGCCCACGCCCTCGAAGTACAGCTCGGGCCAGGCGTGCGCGTCCCGCAGCCCCACCGCCACCGTGCCGTCCGCCTGCGGGGTGCCCGGCGCGAAGCCCACCGCGACCCGGGCGGGTATGTCCAGGGACCGGGCCATCGACGCCATGGCGAAGGAGAAGTGGACGCAGAAGCCCTCCTTGTCCCTCAGGAAGCGGGCGATCCCCTCCGAACCGCTGCCGACGTCGACCTCGGTGTCGTACTCGAAGCCGCCCCGCAGGGTGAAGTACTCCTGGAGCATGACCGCCCGGTCGTACGCGTTCGCCGCCCCCTCGGTGACCTCGCGGGCGGTCCGGGACACCATCGCGGGCAGCGAGTCGGGCAGCTCGGTGTAGTCCCGCTCCAGGGCGGCCGGCGGCGCCGGCGCCTTCGCCAGCTGCTCCGCCGTGGGCCGCACGTCCAGGCTGCGCACCTGGTAGCTCAGCCCCCGGGTGTTCTGGCCGTGGTCGCCGACCAGCGTCATGCCGACCGGCTCGTAGCGCCAGTTGCCCCTGATGTCCACGCCGCTCGGCGGGTACGGCATCGGCAGCCAGTCCTGCCCGTACCAGTCGGCGGTCGAGATCCTCGTGCCGATCTCCTCGCGCTCGACGTCCGTGCCGAGGCCGGCCGGGGTGGGGAAGGCGCCGTCCGGCACCGTGGTGATGGACCGCTTGGACGGCTTCCAGGTGGTGCCGTCGAAGTCGTCCAGGGACACGATCCGCAGATACAGGTCCGAGACGTCCTCCGCCTCGGAACGCACCGACAGGACCTGGCGGTCCTCGTCCACGTTCAGCGAGTCGCGCAGGGACACCAGCGGGTTCACCGCGGAGATCGTGCCGCCCCCG
>NZ_LIRG01001055.1 GCF_001419695.1 Streptomyces prasinopilosus | reverse complement strand
CCCCCGGCCGCTCCCCCGCCCGTCGCTCCGGCTGCCGTGTCGGTCATTGCTGTTCCGCCTTCCCCCGTGCGTCCTGTTCGCCGCTGCGGTGCCTGGGCACCTTCAGTTCGACCTCCGTGCCCTGGCCGGGCACCGAGATCAGCTCCGCGCTGCCGCCGAGGTCGCGCAGCCGCCCCCGGATCGACAGGGCCACCCCGAGCCGCCCCTCGCCCTCGGCCTGGGCGAGCCGGCCCTCGGGGATGCCGGGCCCCTCGTCGCGGACGGTGACGATCACCTCGTCCGGTTCGTCCTCGACCAGGATCCAGGCGCGCGCGTCGGCGCCCACGTGCGTGCGCACGTTGTCCAGGGCGGCCCCGACGGCGGCGGCGACCTCCCGCGCGGCGGCCGGCGCGAGCGGCACCGGCGCCCCGGGGTCGGCGAGGACGACGAGGGCACCGGCGTACGGGGCCAGCAGGGCGCGCAGGTCGACGGGGCCGTGGCCGGCGTCGTCCCCGGCCGCTCTCCCGGCCGCGCCGGCGGTGAGCGGGGCCACCACCGCGCCGGCCGCCGCCGCCCCTCCGGGGAGGGGCACCGGGCCGCCGGAGACCAGGGTGCGCAGCGCCACCTCCTGTTCGCCGGCCATCCGGCCCAGTTCGGCCGCCTCGCCGCCGAGCACCGCGCCGCGCCGCTGCACCATCGCGAGCACCTGGAGCACGCTGTCGTGGATGTCCCGTGCGAGCCGCTCCCGCTCCCTGGTCGCGGCCTCGATCTCCAGGGCGCGGGCGAGGGTGCGCTCGGAGGCGCGGGCGACCTCGACGACATAGCCGATGGCGATGGAGGCGACCCAGACGAGGATCACGTTGTGCACGGTGTCGCGGGCGGGGCCGCCGCGCTCGATCAGGTTGGCGGCGGCGACCAGGGTGGAGGCGAGGGCGGCCCAGCGCCAGCCGCCCTTGAGGGCGAAGGCGAGCACCGCGCCCGCGGTCCATATCGACGGCAGGGTCGGACCGCCGGCCGTGATCCGCTCCGGGGCGTCGGCGACGGGGGTGAGCAGGATGCCGGCCAGCGCGACGGTCAGGTCGGCGGCGAGGAAGCGTCCGGTGCACGCGGTCGCGTTCGCGACCCGGGGCAGGGTGGCCGCCGTCCAGACGGCCAGCAGGGCGAGGTAGGCGACGGCGAGCCAGGGGCGCGGGAACTCCTCGTGGGCGGTGGCGAACAGGCCGACCGCGTACACCACGGCGAGGATCCGGTAACCGGTGAGCGCGCGCCACATCGGCTGCTCGACCGACATCCTCGTGACTCCCTCGTGTCCGGGCATGTCTCCCCCGCCCCCTCGTCCCCGGCC
>NZ_LIRG01001054.1 GCF_001419695.1 Streptomyces prasinopilosus | reverse complement strand
TCGGGTGCGCCCCGGGCCGGGGGCGTCAGGCGGCGGCCGGCGCGGCGGCGTGGCTCTTCAGGCGGGCGATGACCTCGGTCAGCTGCTCCACGACCTCGGTGTCGTCGGCCGGGTGGATCTCGGCGAAACGGGTCACGGAGCCGGGGATGGAGAGCTTGACCTCCTCGATCACCTTGCCGCCCGCGATGCCGAGGGCCTTGCGGGCCTCGTCCTGCGCCCAGACACCGCCGTACTGGCCGTAGGCGGTGCCGATCACGGCGACGGGCTTGTCGCCGAGNNAGCTGTCCGGCCGCGGCCGGCACGGTGCCCTCGACGTCGATGTCCTCGTTGTAGAACGGGATCTCCGCGAGGCCCTCGTGGACCACGATCTCGGAGCCCTCCGGAGCGATCTTGACCGCGGCCTCCGCGAGCTGACGGTTGTGCGAGCCGGCGCGAAGGCTGCCGACGAGGGCGAGGATGCGAAGGGACATGGGAACTCCTGAGATGGGTGGGAAACAGGGCGGAACGGCACGGCGAGGCGCAGGACGAACCGTTGCCGCAGTCATCCGGACCGAGGTCCGGTTATGTTTCTAGCACTTCAACCGGACCGCGGTCCAGTTTCTTCCCGATGCTTTACGCTGGCTTCATGTCCGCCGTCCCGCCGCCCTCCTCGACACCCCAGCAGCCCCTCGAGCCGCTGGAGTTGCCGCAACTCGGTGCCGAGATCGATGAGCCCTGCCTGCGGGCCGACGCCGCACGCAACCGCGCGCGCCTGCTGGAGGCGGCCGCCCTGTTGGTGGCGGAACGCGGCGCGGACGGCCTGACCATGGAGGCGGTCGCCGCGGCGGCCCAGGTGGGCAAGGGGACGGTCTTCCGGCGCTTCGGCGACCGCACCGGACTGCTGACGGCCCTGCTCGACCACTCCGAGAAGAAGTTCCAGGCCGCCTTCCTCTCCGGCCCCCCGCCGCTGGGACCGGGCGCGCCGCCCGCGGAACGGCTGCGGGCCTTCGGCATCGCCATGCTGCGCCGCACCGCCGACGAACTGGAGCTCCAGCTCGCCGCCGAACCCTGTGCCGACCGCCGCTTCACCAGCCCGCCCCGCCGGGTGCTGCACCACCACGTGACGCTGCTGCTGCGC
>NZ_LIRG01001053.1 GCF_001419695.1 Streptomyces prasinopilosus | reverse complement strand
GGGTGCGCCCCGCGGGGCGCCCGGATCTCCGCGCCCGGGGCCGGCCGTCGTTCGGGCCGGGGTGCGGGCCGGGGTTCGGCGGGCGGGCGGCGGGCACCTGGGACGAGTCGGCGCGGACGGAGACGGCGACGGTGTGCGCACGTGCGGGACAATGGGACGGTGAAGGTCACCTCACCGCACGACGGTGCCGGTGACCCACGGCACCCTGTGCGTCGAGGGCCGCTTCGGCCGCCGGCACGTACGGAACCGGGGCCGACCGGGAACCGACCAGGGACTGGGGACATGGGACGAGTCACAGAACGACGCAAGGTGGTCCGCATCCGGGACGGGGTGGTGTCCAGCCGCCCGGACACGCTCGTCACCGAGGAGCCCCTGGAGATCCGGCTGAACGGGAAGCCGCTGGCGATCACGATGCGCACCCCGGGGGACGACTTCGCGCTGGCCGTCGGCTTCCTGGTGAGCGAGGGGGTCCTGGCGACGGCGTCCGACCTGCGGAACGTCGTGTACTGCGCGGGCGCGACCGCCGACGGGGTGAACACGTACAACGTGGTCGACGTGCAGACCGCCCCCGGCGTGCGGATCCCGGACGTCACGCTCGAGCGCAACGTGTACACGACCTCGTCCTGCGGCCTGTGCGGCAAGGCGAGCCTGGACGCGGTGCGCACCACGACCCGCCACCCGATCGCCGACAGCCCGCCCCTGCGCCTCACCCCGGAGCTGCTGGCCGCTCTGCCCGACCGGCTGCGCGCCTCCCAGCGGGTCTTCGACCGGACGGGCGGCCTGCACGCGGCGGCCCTGTTCGACGAGGCCGGCGAGCTGCTGGACGTCCGGGAGGACGTGGGCCGGCACAACGCGGTCGACAAGCTGGTCGGCCGCGCCCTGCAGGGCGGGGGCCTGCCGCTGTCCCGAGCCGTCCTGATGGTCTCCGGCCGTGCCTCCTTCGAGCTGGCGCAGAAGGCGGTCATGGCGGGCATCCCCGTGCTCGCGGCCGTCTCGGCGCCGTCCTCGCTGGCCGTGGACCTGGCGGCGGAGACGGGTCTGACGCTGGTCGGGTTCCTGCGCGGCAGCTCCATGAACGTGTACGCGGGTGAGGACCGCGTAGCGCTGCGGACCGCGGCGGCCCGGGGCTGACCCGGTCCCCCGCGGCACGGCGGCGGGGCCCCCGCCGGCGGGGAGCGCCCCCGCGCCGCGG
>NZ_LIRG01001052.1 GCF_001419695.1 Streptomyces prasinopilosus | reverse complement strand
ACGGCGGGCGCGCCCGCCGTGCCCGTCGCGCGGGGTGCCGGGCGCCCGTTGATCGAGGCCCCGCGCCCCGCGTCCCACGTGCACGGCCACGACGGGATGGGCGACCTCGGCCTGCCCGCTCCGCGGCGCGCCCCCGCCGACGTGGACGCGGTGACCCTGCTGCACCGCGAGATCCTCGCCTCCCCACGCCCGGTCACCCTGGTGCCCATCGCCCCGCTGACCAACATCGCCCTGCTGCTGCGGACGCATCCCGAGGTCACCCGCAACATCGAGCGGATCGTCTTCATGGGCGGCGCGGCGGGCGCCGGGAACGCCACCCCGGTCGCCGAGTTCAACGTCTGGCACGACCCGGAGGCCGCCGCGATCCTGCTCACCGCCGGGGTGCCGATCACGATGTACGGCCTGGACGTGTTCAACCGGGTCGTCGTCCCGGCGGCCGAGGTGCACAGGCTGCGCGCGAGCACCGAACCGGGCGCCCGGCTGGCCGGCGACCTGCTCGCCCACCGTCCCGCGGCCCCGGGCACCACCGCCGGCGGCACCGGCGGCACCGCCGTCCGCGCCTCCGCCGGGGGCCCCGACGGGCCCGGCGAGGCGGCGGGCGGACTCGGCGACGCGGGCGCGCTGTGCGCGGTCGTCGACCCGCGGGGCCTGACCACCCACCGGCTCCCCGTCGAGGTCTCCCTGGCTCCCGGTCCGGCCCGCGGCCAGACCGTCGTCGACCGCCGCTCCCGCATCGGCGAGTCCGAACTCCACGAGGGCACGCGCGAGCAGGCCCTGGTGGACGTGGGGCTGGAGGTGGACGTCCCGCGCTACGTGAAGCTCTACCTGGAGACCGTCGGGGCGGGCGGAGAGGGCGGAACGGGCGGAACCGGCTGAAACGCCGGGTCCGGAAACCGGCCGACCCCACCGCTTCGCCTACTTCCGGGGTGTTTTGGACAGATTCAGGCTGTCACCCGTAGGCACCGGACACCGCAGGAGACCGCGTGACCGACCGCACCGACAGCCCCACCCCCCGGC
>NZ_LIRG01001051.1 GCF_001419695.1 Streptomyces prasinopilosus | reverse complement strand
TCGCCGGGTTCGTCGCGGCCGAGGCGTTCGTGTTCGGTGCCGTACGCCTCGTCAGACCTCGCGACCGCGGGCCCTTCACCTGGAATCCGTACGGCAAGTGGCTGCTCCTCACCGGCGTCGCCGTGTGCTTCGGGGTGGGGCTCCCGGCGGTGTGGACCGGCACTCCGTGGTGGGTGGTGCCCGCCGTCGGAGTTCCCGTCGCCGCGTGCGCGGCGGGTGTGATGCACCACTCCCTGCGGCTGCGCACCGCGGGCGGAGCGTGAGGGCCACCCCGCACGGGGCCTCCGCTCACGCCCGGGGCCGGGCCTCGGTCACCAGTTGATCCACGTGCCCGGGCCCGGGGCTCGGGGTTCGGAGCTGGGGACTCGTGGCTCGGGGTTCGGAACTCGTGGTTCGGGGCTCGGAGTTCGAGGCTCAGAACTCGGGTGATCCCGCCGGGGGCGACAGCGCCGTCGGAGACGCGTCGCCGGCGTCCCGGCGGGCGGTGTGCGTACGTGCCACGATGCCGGTATGCGGGTCGTCGTGGTGGGTGCGGGGCAGGTCGGTCACACCGTGGTGAAGTCGCTCGCCGAGGCGCACGAGTGCACGGTGATCGACATCGACGAGGCGCGCCTGGAGGCCCTGTCGCACGCCTACGACGTGCGGATCGCGCGCGGGAGCGGCACCTCGCGCGAGACGCTCCTCGAAGCCGGTGTGGCCGACGCCGAGCTGGTCCTGGCCTGCACGTCGCGGGACGAGGTCAACCTGGTGACCGCCATGCTCGCCCGCAGGCTGTCGTCGGCGCGGACCGTCGTGCGGGCCACCGGAATGGACTACCTGGACGCCTGGCGTGCGGGCGATCTCGACGTGGACCTCCTCGTCTCGACGGCGTTCGAGACCGCGAGCGCCGTCGTGCGCGTCCTCCACGTGCCGGGTGCGCGGCACGTGGACTTCTTCGCCGGCGGCGAGGTGGTCGTGCTCGGCGTCGACATCCGTGAGGAGAGGCCGCCGCGGTTCGCCGGCCGCCGTCTGCGCGACGCGGACCTGCCCGCGGCGTCGCGGGTGGTCGCCGTCGTGCGCGACGGGCAGTGGATCAGACCGACCGCACAGGAGGTGCTGCGACCCGGCGACTGGGTGATCGTGATGGCGTCGCTGGCGGCGGCGCGCGCGTGGAGCCGGCTGGTCACCGGGGCCGAGCCCGTCGATGACGTCGCGCTCTTCGGCGCCGGGCGCAGGGGGACGGCCATCGCCCGGGTGCTGCTCGACCGGGGGCTCTCCGTGCGGCTGATCGAGCCGGACGCGGCACGGGCGCGCGCGGCCGCGGCCGCGCTCGACGGGGCGCGGGTGTTCCACGCGACGGGCCTCGATCCGGCGTTCCTGCGCCGCGAGCGCGTCGGTGCGGCGGGAGCGGCGGTGTTCGCCAGCGGAGACGACCCGCGCAACCTGTACGCGGCGGTGCTCGCGAAGGCCCACGGGGTCGACCTCACCCTGACGGTCCTCGAGGACCCCGCCGCCGCCGAGGTCTTCGAGGC
>NZ_LIRG01001050.1 GCF_001419695.1 Streptomyces prasinopilosus | reverse complement strand
GGGGGCGGGACGGGGCAGGGGTACAGGCGGTCATACCGGTGGTTTCAGGCGGCCGTGCCGACGGGAGCCGTGTTGCGGAGCCGGGTGGGGCCGCGCATAGTGGCGCATCGGAAAGTGGCTGAACCGGGGGGTGGGACGGGCGATGGCCGGGCGCGGGACGGACGAGCATCCACACGGTGCTGACCGGCTGTGCGACCTCGGGGACCGCGTGTACTCCCGGGCCGTACGGCGCGGGCGGGTGCCCCGCCGGGACGCGGAGCCGGTGCCCTGCCTGCTGGACCTGGCCCTGCTGCACCCGGACCCCGACGACATGGACTGGCTGGTGCCGACCGCCCCGCAGGAGGTCATGACCCGGCTGCTGCGCGGGATGTACGACGAGGTCAGCGCGAGCCAGCGCCGCGTGGGTTCGGCCGTGGAGGCCTTCGAGTGGTACGCCGGCCTCGGCCGCGGGGCCCGGTCACCGCAGACCTCCGCCTCCTCGGCCAAGGAGGGCCCGGCGATCCGGGTGCTGGACGGGGTGGCCCGGATCCAGGCCGCGATGGACGAGGCGACGCAGGCGTGCACCACGGAGGTGCTCACGGTCCAGCCCGGCGGCATCCGGCGCGAGGCGGAGCTGTCGGAGGGCCTGCACCGGGCGACGGCGCTGCGCGGGCGCGGGGTGCGGATGCGGGACCTCTACACGCACGTGGCCCGGCACGGCCAGGGGCTGCACACGTACCTGGAGCTGATGGGCGACGCGGTGGAGGCGCGGACGCTGGACGAGGTGACCGAGCGGCTGATCCTCTTCGACCGCGCGGTCGCCTTCATCCCCGCCAACGCCGAACGCTCGATGGCCCTGGAACTGCGGCACCCGGCGCTGGTGGAGTACCTGGGCACGGTCTTCGAGCGGCTGTGGCGGCTCGCCCTCCCGCTGGCCGCCCCGCTCCCCGACACCGGCATCGAGGGCATCTCGCACCGGGAACGGTCCATCGCGGCGCTCCTCGCGGAGGGCCACCAGGACGCGGTGATCGCGGAGCGGCTCGGGATCAGCGTGCGCACCTGCCGGGCCCACATCGCCCGGCTCTCGGAGACGCTGGGCGCGGCCAGTCGCACCCAGCTGGGCGTCAAGATGGCCCAGGCCGGCCTGG
>NZ_LIRG01000105.1 GCF_001419695.1 Streptomyces prasinopilosus | reverse complement strand
GCACCGGCCCGTCGCGTGACACCGGCCCGTCAGGGGCACCGCGGCTCACACCGGCAGCGTCAGCCCCCAGGCGTCCTCCCGGGCCGTCCACGTCCGGGTGCTCACGGGCCCCGACACCAGGGCGTCCGCGCGGTAGCGGAAGTGCGCCCCCGACACCGTCACCGTGTGCCCCTCGGCCAGCAGCGGCGCCGCCTCCGCGCCGACGGACACCGGCCGCACCTCGACCCGGGCGGTCCCGCCGGGGCCGGGGACGACGGAGACGGACTCCACCGGCCGGTGCAGGTCGACCAGCATCCGCCCGTCGACCTCCACCCGCAGCCGGACCGGCCCGCCCTCGGGTGCGGGAGCGGCCCGGGGCGGTCCGACCGGCACCAGGGTCCGCACCAGGGACCGGCAGGTCCGCAGCCACGGGCGCTGCCCCGCCCCGGGGACCCCGTAGGGGCCCTCGGCCTCTGCGGCGCTCCCCTCCCGCACCCGGGCGGCACCGGCCGGCGGGATCCGTACCGCGCCGAGCACCACGCCGTCGCTGTCGTCCACCAGCAGGTTCATCCGCCGCTCGGTGCCGTCCAGCACGGCGCGCGACGCGGCCACCGCCCCCGTGGGTACCCCCAGCGACCGGGCCAGCGACAGCGTGCCCCCGACCGGCACCAGGGACAGCGCGCAGCCGGTCAGCTCGCGCTGCCGGTGCAGCAGCCCCACCGCCCGGGTCAGGGCCCGGTCGTCGCCGACCAGCACCGGGCGCCTCGAACCTCGCCGGGCGAGCGCGCGGGCGAACTCCTCCGGGCCGTCCGGCAGGCACACCTTCGTCGTCGCACCCGCGCTGAGCACGTCCTTCGCGATGCGCACGGACTCGCCGTCGCTGCGGCGGGCGACCGGATCGATGACCACCAGGAGCTGATCGGACGTCGGGGAAGTCGCCACCTCGGCCATGCCTCGCTTCCTCGGGTAGCATCTTTGTGCAAGAGCCCCTTGCGCTGTTGCGCAGGGGCTTCGTCTATTCCGGGGCATACGGTCCGAGGGTTGGCGGCCAACGGTGGTCGCGGTGTGTGCGCGGCGGAGATCTTCCGCGTACGCCCCTGACCCTGGACATGCCCCGCCCGGAAGGGGTGTACGCGCGTGCCCGCACTTGTGCTGCTCGGTGCTCAGTGGGGTGACGAAGGCAAGGGAAAGGCGACGGACCTGCTCGGCGGATCCGTCGACTACGTGGTGCGTTACCAAGGCGGCAACAACGCCGGCCACACGGTGGTCGTGGGCGACCAGAAGTACGCCCTCCACCTGCTCCCTTCCGGAATCCTTTCTCCCGGTTGCACTCCCGTCATCGGCAACGGTGTCGTCGTCGACCCCTCTGTCCTGTTCTCCGAGCTGAGCGGGCTGAACGAGCGCGGCGTCGACACGTCCAAGCTCCTGATCAGCGGCAACGCGCACATCATCACGCCGTACAACGTGACGGTGGACAAGGTGACGGAGCGCTTCCTCGGCAAGCGCAAGATCGGCACCACGGGGCGCGGCATCGGCCCGACCTACGCCGACAAGATCAACCGCATGGGCATCCGGGTCCAGGACCTGTACGACGAGTCGATCCTCACCCAGAAGGTGGAGGCGGCGCTCGACGTCAAGAACCAGATGCTCACCAAGTTCTACAACCGGCGCGCGATCGCCACGGACCAGGTGGTCGGGGAGCTGCTGGGCTACGCCGAGAAGCTGCGCCCGTACGTCGCCGACACGGTCCTGGTCCTCAACCAGGCCCTGGAGCAGGACAAGGTGGTCCTCTTCGAGGGCGGCCAGGGCACCCTGCTCGACATCGACCACGGCACGTACCCCTTCGTCACCTCGTCGAACCCGACCGCGGGCGGCGCCTGCACGGGCGCCGGCGTGGGTCCGACGAAGATCAGCCGGGTCATCGGCATCCTGAAGGCGTACACCACCCGCGTCGGCGCCGGCCCGTTCCCGACGGAACTCTTCGACGAGGACGGCGAGGCCCTGCGCCGCATCGGCGGCGAGCGCGGCGTCACCACCGGCCGCGACCGCCGCTGCGGCTGGTTCGACGCGGTCATCGCCCGCTACGCGACCCGCGTGAACGGCCTGACCGACTTCTTCCTCACCAAGCTCGACGTGCTCACCGGCTGGGAGCAGATCCCGGTCTGCGTGGCCTACGAGATCGACGGCAAGCGCGTCGAGGAGCTCCCGTACTCCCAGACGGACTTCCACCACGCGAAGCCCGTCTACGAGATGCTCCCCGGCTGGTCCGAGGACATCACCGGCGCGAAGTCGTTCTCCGACCTGCCGAAGAACGCCCAGGCGTACGTCAAGGCGCTGGAGGAGATGTCCGGCGCTCCGATCTCCGCGATCGGCGTGGGCCCGGGCCGCGACGAGACGATCCAGATCAACTCGTTCCTGTAGTCCGGTCCCGCCGCACCCCGGCACCCCGACGTCCCGGTGGCCCGCGCAGGGCCGCCGGGACGTTCGCGCGTCCGGGGCGTCCGGGGCGTCCGGGGCGTCCGGAGCATTCGGAGCGTCCAGGGGACCGGGTCCGGAACGGGCCGGCCGCGGCCGGGTCTCAGCTGAAGACGATCATCGAGCCCTGGGCCAGGCTGCGGGTGGCCGCCGCGTGCAGGCCGAGCCAGACGTGGCGTTCGCGGGCGAAGGGACTGGGGTCGTACGGCGCCGGGACGGCGGGCTCCTCCAGCTCGGTCGGCCCCCGCGGGGGCTCCGGCGCGGCCGGCGGGTTCGCGGGGTCGATGCCGAGGGCGGGGGCGACGACCTCCAGTTCCCGCAGCAGCGCGTGGGAGGAGCCCAGCGGGCCGCCGCCCGCGAGGAGTCCGTCGCTG
>NZ_LIRG01001049.1 GCF_001419695.1 Streptomyces prasinopilosus | reverse complement strand
GCCAGTACCAAGGCGTCCACACCGGTGGACGCCTTGGTACTGGCGGGAGACATGCTTCGACGTTACGGACGGCTCCGCTCATCCGTCCAATGCACGGAATCGTCATAATCGTTCCCATGGAGCATCAGCAGAGGTCGCAGGGCCGGCTGTCACCGTCCAGTGACACGGAAGACATCGTCGCGCTGCTCGCGCCGCGTCTCGTCCACTTCGCCGGCGTCGCCCGCACGGAGCACGTCACCCGTGCCGCCCAGGAGCTGCAGGTCCCGCAGTCCACGCTCTCCCGGTCCCTCGTCCGCCTCGAACAGGACCTGGGCGTCGACCTGTTCGCCCGCCACGGCCGTACGCTCTCCCTCACCCCCGCCGGGCGGGCCTTCCTGGTCTCCGTCGAACGGGCCCTCGCCGAGATCGAGCGGGCCGCCGACGAGGTGCGCGCCGACGCCGACCCGGCCACCGGCAAGGTCGCCTTCGGGTTCCTGCACACCATGGGCGCCGAGACCGTGCCCGGCCTGCTGCACGCCTTCCGCGCCGACCATCCGCGCATCCGCTTCAGCCTCGTCCAGAACCACGGTGACGCCATGCTGGAGGGCCTTCGCGCGGGCGAGCTCGACCTGTGCCTGACCTCCCCGGTCCCGGACGCCCCCGACCTCGTCGCCCGCCGTCTGGACGAGCAGAAGCTGCGCCTGGTGGTCCCCGCCGACCACCGGCTCGCCGGCCGCCGCCGGATCCGCCTCGCCGAGGCCGCCGACGAGACCTTCGTGACCCTGGAACCCGGCTACGGCCTGCGCCGCATCACCGACGCCCTCTGCGCCGAGGCCGGGTTCCGGCCCCGGGTCGCCTTCGAGGGCGAGGAGGCGGAGACCCTGCGCGGCCTGGTCGCGGCCGGGCTCGGCGTCGCCCTGCTGCCCCCGCCGGCCGTGCCCCGCCCCGAAGTGGTCGAACTGACCGTCACCTCCCCGCGGGCGGCCCGCGAGATCGGTGTCGCCTGGCTGGCCGAACGGCCGGACACCCCGCCGGTGACGGCCTTCAAGAGGTTCCTGCTGTCACGCCGCGGCCGCCTGCTCCCGGACTGACCGCGCCCGGGGCCCCCGGCGCCCGCCGCCACCACGCCGTACGCCGGCCACCGGCCGTCACGTGCCGCCCTCGGACGAGGGCCGAGGGCCGGCGCGCTCCGGCCGCCCGGGCCCGTCCGGCGGACCGAGCCGGAGGCGAACGGGGGTGTCCGTCCGGCCTGGGCGGGCCGGACCCCACGTCCACGGCACGCTCCACCGCACGG